>NZ_JAMYMR010000002.1:305000-544855 GCF_040318635.1 Mesorhizobium sp. M1066 | reverse complement strand
GAAAGCCAAAAATGCTCATCCGCATCGCACTCGCCAGAAAACTCCTGGTCATCCTCAATGCAAAAGCACGCGATGCGCGCAACGAGTTCGTAATTGCAACTTGACACCCCAGATAGTCGCTCTCCCCCGCTTTGCGGGGGCGAGGAAGCGCCAATCGCGAAGGCAGAACCCCCAAAGAAAAAGACGGCGCCAGTTTCCTGGCGCCGCCTTGATTTTTGTTGCCTTAGCCGGCTTTAAGCCGCGGGCTGTGCCTCGATGGTGCGCAGCGCCTGGGTCTGGCGCTTGGCGGCGGCCTTGACCGCATCCTGCACCTTCTCGAAGGCGCGCACCTCGATCTGGCGCACGCGCTCGCGGCTGATGTCGAACTCGGACGACAGCTCTTCCAGCGTCAGCGGCTCCTCGGCGAGGCGACGAGCCTCGAAGATGCGACGCTCGCGTTCGTTGAGCACGGCAAGAGCGCCCGACAGCATGCCGCGCCGGTTTTCCAGCTCGTCCTGCTCGATCAGCATCTCTTCCTGGCTTTCGTGGTCGTCGACCAGCCAGTCCTGCCACTCGCCGGACTCACCTTCGCTCGCCCGGATCGGGGCATTGAGCGAGGCGTCGCCCGACAGACGGCGGTTCATCGACACCACCTCGGCTTCGGAAACGTTCAGCCTGGTGGCGATCTCGGCGATCTGGTCGGGCTTCAAGTCGCCGTCGTCGAGCGCCTGGATCTTGCCCTTGACCTTGCGCAGGTTGAAGAACAGGCGCTTCTGATTGGCGGTCGTGCCCATCTTGACCAGGCTCCACGAGCGCAGGATGTACTCCTGGATCGAGGCCTTGATCCACCACATGGCATATGTCGCCAGGCGGAAGCCACGCTCGGGTTCGAATTTCTTGACGGCCTGCATCAGGCCGACATTGCCTTCCGAGATCACTTCGCCGATCGGCAGGCCATAGCCGCGATAGCCCATGGCGATCTTGGCGACGAGCCTGAGATGACTGGTGACGAGCTTGTGCGCAGCGGAAGTGTCTTCATGCTCGGCATAACGCTTGGCGAGCATGTACTCTTCCTGCGGCTGCAGCATGGGAAAGCGGCGAATTTCTTCCAGGTAGCGGCTGAGGCCGCCTTCGCCGGAAACGATACTGGGTAGTGACTGGGCCATGATAGCGCCCCCTCTCTATTGGACTATTGGAGTGATGCCCCCGAAACGCGGCGGGCATGTGAACGCGAGCACCAAAAGGCTCGCCCGCGACATCAGATCTTATACAGGAACAAAACCAGAAAAGACAGGCATTTGTTCAACACGAAACAGTGTGTCACGGTGAAGTGAACAATGTCAGTCAGGTTTTCTGATGGCTTGTTGGTGACGGGTTCAGAGTTTGCGGAAGCCGCCGACGAGTTCCTCCACGTCCCTCGGTAACGGCGCCTCGAACCTCATCGTTAGATGGGTAGTGGGGTGCCGAAATGCAAGGAGCCAGGCATGCAAAGCTTGCCGGGGAAATGCCTTAACCTGACTTTTCAGCGGTTCGGGCAGCCGGTTGGCTTTGGTGCGGAAGGCTTGGCCGTAATCGGGGTCGCCAATCACCGGATGGCCGATATGCGCCATGTGGACACGGATTTGGTGGGTGCGGCCGGTCTCCAGCCGGCATTCGACCAGGCTGGCCGTGGCGAACTCCTTTTGGCTCTCGCCGAAACGCTCCTGCACGGCGAAGTGGGTGACCGCATGGCGGGCGTCGTCGCGTCCTTCCGGCACCACGGCACGGCGCACCCGGTCGGCGGCGCGGCCGAGCGGCGCGTCGACCCTTCCGGTCGGCCTCTGCGGTATGCCCCAGACCAGCGCCAGATAGGCACGTTCGAGATCGCCGGTCAGGCCGTGATCGGCGAAGGCTTCGGACAGCGATTTGTGGGCGCGGTCGGTCTTGGCGACGACCATGATGCCGCTGGTCTCCTTGTCGAGGCGGTGGACGATGCCCGGCCGGCGCACACCGCCGATTCCTGAAAGACTGTCGCCGCAATGATGGATCAGCGCGTTGACCAGCGTGCCGGTCCAGTTGCCGGCACCGGGATGAACGACAAGCCCGGCCGGCTTGTTGATGACGATCAGCTCTTCGTCCTCATAGAGCACATGGAGCGCGATGTTCTCGCCCTGCGGCTCCGCCGGCTCCGGCTCCGGCATGGTAACCGACACGCTTTCGCCCGGCGCCATCTTGCGCTTAGTCTCGTCGACAGGCTTGCCGTCGACCGAGACCGCGCCCTGCCTGATCAGCATCTGCACGCGGCTGCGTGACATGTCCGGGCCAAGGCTTGCGGCCAGCCACTGGTCGAGGCGCAGGCCGGCCGCATCCGCGCCCGCCACCAGCACAGTGGGCTGCATGAATTGGTGCTCTATCAATTCAGGGGCCTCTTCGCTATGAGCGCTCATTGAAAAACCGTTCCGGAACTGTTTTGCCATGGCCAGCCCGATCGCCGAAGAAGACCAGGATAAGCCGCTCGACCCCGAGGTCGAAAAGGTGCGCAGGAAACTCGTCCGCTTCGTCGGGATCAATCTCGGCCTGCTGTTCCTCGCCCTTATGGTGGTGATCGGCGCCCTTGTCTACAAAGCGCGCAATGCACCGCTGGCGAACCCGCCGCTGGCCGGCGATATCCAGACACCCGCCGGCGAACCGGTCGACGGCGACATCGTGCTGCCGGTCGGGGCCAAGGTGGTCAGCCAGTCGCTGTCCGGCAATCGTGTCTCGATCGATGCCGAGCTTGCCGACGGCAGCCGCACGATCTTCGTCTACGATATCACCGAGCGACGCCTGATCGGCCGCTTTGCGATCCGCAACAAGTGACCGAGCCGCAACGATGAACGGCAGCAGGCCAATGAGCAAGCCTCAGGGATGAGCGGGTTCGCCGAGCATCGTCGCGTCGCCACGGTCGCCCTGGTCGTCGCCAACTATGACGAGGCGATCGCCTGGTATGTCGAGAGGCTGGGGTTCCTGCCCGTCGAAAATGTCGATCTCGGGGGCGGCAAGCGCTGGGTCACAGTGGCGCCGGCCAACGGGCAGGGCGCCAGGCTGCTTCTGGCCGAGGCTTCCGACGAGGCACAGAGCAAAAGTATCGGCAACCAGACCGGCGGGCGTGTCTTCCTGTTCCTGGAAACCGACGACTTTTCCCGCGACCACGCGGCGATGCTGGAGAAGGGCGTCGAATTCCGCGAAGCACCGCGCTTCGAGCCCTATGGCACGGTGGCGGTTTTCGCCGATCTGCATGGTAATCTCTGGGATCTGATCGAACCGAAACGATAGGCTGACGGCCGGCTTTTCCTCGGCAAGGGAAAGCGGCCTAACCCCAGTTGCTTTTTCCCAGCGCTCAGCCTATATCGCCGGTTCTTGAACGCGCCCATCGTCTAGCGGTCAGGACACCGCCCTCTCACGGCGGGAACAGGGGTTCGATTCCCCTTGGGCGTACCAAGTTTTTCGACAAATTTTCAGGATGCCGTCGATTTCGTTTCTGAAGTCGTGGACCCTCGATACTGCGGCGTTCGGGAAACCCGCTCTGCACAGGTAGCCGCAATCTTGAAGATCCCAGTGGCACCAACCACTCCGGCCTTCATTTCATTCGTCTGGCAAATGTTAACGGACCCGAAACCGAGACCTTAACGCCCGGCAACTCACGGCGATATATTAGTTATCACTTTAGTAGCTGGAGGAGGTTGAAATGCAGAAAATAGGCTGTCGTTTCGCTTTGGACGAGTCTGGCGCGACCGCGATCGAGTATGGCTTGATCGCGGCTCTTATCGCGCTGGCGATCATCATCGGCGCCGGGGCCCTTGGCAATTCGCTCAACGGGATCTTCACGAACGTCGGCACTACGATCAACAGCAGCGGCTCGTAAGTCGGTACATCAATTTGGTCGCCATCGGCCGGATTCGTCGATCTCAGCCTCCAAGAGCGTAGCGCGTACGTGCTTCCGATGTCGAGCATCGGGAGTGCGGACGGCGCTCTCAATCAGTCGGCTTTATCCGTTGCGTCGCCGCGTTCGTCGCTTCTGGCGCCGCGGGGCTGTTTGCATTAGCATCACGTCACGGATCCTGAGGTACGGCTCCAGCGGCGCACAGAACGCCGCGCTGTCCGGATCGCCGGTTGATGCCGTGGGGGAGGAAGGCCATGCAGAAGCTGCAATCGCAGGGCGTCCATCACATCACGCTGGTCGGCGCCGGGCGCCAGACCTCTATCGATTTCTGGGAAGGCGTGCTCGGCATGCCGTTCATCTTCGAACAGCCCAATCTCGACAAGCCGAGGGAAAGCCACCTCTATTTCGATCCCGGCGACGGCCGGCTGATCACCATCTTCACCGACGAGAGCCGCACACCAGAGAAGCGGCGCACGCCGACCGATCCAGGTTGTGTTCACCACATCGCCTTTTCGGTGTCGCGCGTCACCTTCCTGCAGGCGGTCGCCCGGCTCGACGAGCGCGGCATCAAGCACAGCGGCGTCAAGGATCGCGGTTTCATGGATTCGATCTATTTCGAGGATCCGCTCGGCCTGCTGGTCGAGTTGGCGTCCTACCGCTTCGAGCCGCCAGCGGGCTTCACCCATGCCGATGTGCTGATGGAAGCGCACAAGATCCGGGTCGCGCGCGGCGACTACAACATCGCCGAAGTGCATCTCGCCGATGCGATCCAGGCGCTCGTCGAGCGTTCCCGCGCCACCTTGTCGGACGATCGGGCAGCGAAGAACCCATACTGAACAGACCAGAGGGAGGAACAACAAGATGGCCAAGACAGCGACGAAGACTGCCACGAAATCCGTGGCCAAAGCTGCCGCCAAGCCGGCGGCGAAAGCTGCGGCAAAGCCAAAAGCCAAGGCAGCCGCTAGGCCTGCGGTGAAGGCGACGGCAAAAGCCGCGCCCAGGGCCAAGGCCAAGTCGGCCAAGAAGCCGGCGCTGAAGCTCAGCATGCTGAAGCCCAGCGTCAACAACATGACCGTGCGGGTGTTTGCGCGCGCGGCCGGTTTCGACCATGCCGAGACCGATGCCTGGGGCCACACCCGTTCGCCTGAGTTCATGGCGCGGAATCCCGCCCATTTGACGCCGATGATCGAGGACAAGGGCCTCCCCAAAGGCGTGCTATGGGAAAGCTGCGCCATCATGCAGTATCTCGCAAATAAGCACGGGCTGGAGAAATTCTATCCGAAGGCGCCGGCCAAGCGGGCGATGGTCGATAGCGCCATGTTCTACCTGATCGGTACGCTCTACCCCTATGTCGCGCGCGCCACCTATCCGGCGCTCGGCTTCCCGCATTATGCCGGCGAAGTCGGCCACAGCGACGCCCATCCCGACAAGAAGTCCGAAGCCCAGAAGGCGGCGATGGCGGCGATCGCCGAGCCGCTGGAGGTCTTCCACAGCTTCTTCAGGGACGGCAAGCCGTTCATCGGCGGCAAGCATCCTTCGATCGCCGACATCCGGCTGGCCGCGACGCTCGAATTCCTGGCTGTCATCGACTATCCCCTGCCCCGATGGGCGAAGGACTATGTGGCGGCGATCGAGAAGACGCTCGGCAAGGCTTATAGCGAGCCGGCCGGCGACGTGCGCGGCTACATCGCCCATGTGAAGTCGCAGGCCAAGGCCTGAGGTTAAGGATGCGTTAACCAAAGCCCTGTCTACTGCGGGGCAATTCGCTTTCGGCCCGCGACCACGGATGTACTGGCGCAGAACGTCGTAGCGATAGGAAAGGTCGGCGCAATGCCGGCCTTTTTGCTTTCGCACGCCGTCTCTTTGTTCGACGCAATTCCCAAGGGAAGCGCCGTGCGCTTCTCCCGGGAAAACCGTTTCACACTTTTCCTTGAATTGCTCTATCGCCGGGCGTGATCGAGCAGCGATCAGGCCACGCAAGCGTCGGCCGCTGTCGCTTTTTTGGCGTCAACTTTTGCGGAGAGATATTGTCATCGCCGGCGTTGGCCCTACCATCCATTTCGGCAGTCCGCATGGATTGTCGGTCAGGCGCGAAATGAGGGCTGGCGATGAAAAGCGTTGCGAAGCGGGTTGCGGTTGTGGGTGTGATGCTGGGGAGTGCTGTTCATCCTTCAAATGCGGCTGAACTGAACACAATGAACGATGTCGGGACCGCCATTCAGGCATGCTGGACACCGCCGGCGGATGCCGGGACTGCCAGCGTCACCTTGAGCTTCAGCTTCAAACGGGACGGCACGCTAATCGGCCCACCGAGGCCGACAGCCATCAAGGTGGAAGGCGATGCCAAGGCGAAGAAATCGTTTGTCGACGCCGCGACAACGGCCCTGCAGAATTGTCTGCCCCTGACCTTCTCAGCGAAGCTGGCGCAAGGGATCGCCGGCAACGTGTTCACATTGCAATTCGCTTCTCCAAAATAGGCGCTGCCGCTCAGTGGTGACTGCGCCTGGCTTCGGCATGCCGGGCAAGATCGGGCGTCTCGAAGACGTAGTCGCTCCAGGCTGATTCAGGAACCTGGCCGGCCAGATAACATTCCAGCAGCAGGCTCTCCTCGGGATTGAGTGGCCTTGGCGCGCGCTGGTCCAGCCCCAGCGAGTGAAACAGGTTTCTTGTCAGGTCCGAGACGGTGAAGTGGATCGACATCTGCAATCTCCCTTTGGTCCTTCAACGCGGAAGGGCCGGCAAAGGTTTCGAACGCCTGGCGATAATGGCGCATTGATCTCGGTCCGTTGCGTTGCAAATCCTCGGCCATGCTCAGGCTTGCGCTTTCTTTCGAGGTTCGTCTCAATCTTGAAATAAAAATGTAATATCGAATTTGCATGAGGTGACGTAGTACAATAGACAATAGGTCCTTCAGGTTGAAACTCTTTAGATTATTATAAATTACTCATGTAGCTGAAGCTTGCTGAAGTCATGGGCTCTAAATTCCAGGTTCTCCGCAACAAGGACCAAGTTGTCCCGATGATCCGTTTCTGGCCTTCCATGGTGATCGCATTTATTTCGCTGGCGGCAGTTTTGTTCGGTACGCTTTCGTCCTACGCGGACAGCTGCGGCGCGATCAGAAGCCAGTTGCTTTCGGCTGGCCGCAGCGGCGGGGCGAGCCCGGAGCTTGCCCAGTTGCGCCGGCAACTTGCAGCCATCCAGACTATCGAGAGACAGCGCCAGTGCACGGCGAAAAGTTCGCTTGGTGGTCTCTTCAACGCCTGCGCCGATCTCGCCAGGAGCCGCTCGGATGTGCAGCGCCGGATCGCTGCCGCCGGGAATTCGGGCCGCGACACAGCGGGCCTGCAGGCGCGCCTCGTCGCGCTTGGCTGTGCGCCTTCGGCAAAGCAACGGCCTGTGCGCGCCGCGCCCAGCACCCAATCGGCGAGCACCACGTTCGCCGGCAATGCGATGCTGTTTTGCGTGCGTCTGTCGGACGGGTATTTCTTCCCGGCGCCAAAGTCGCAGTTCGCCGCCAGCGGCGATCTTAAGGAGACGGTCGATCAATGCCGTTACATCTGCGATGACCCCAGCGTCGACCTCTACACGTTGAGCGACGCCAGCCTCGAAACCGACCAGATGACCGCGCTCGACACGCGCAAACCCTATACCGAGCTGCCGGCAGCCTTCAGATATCGCGATGATGCGAATTTCAAGGCATGCGACGTCAAGCGCTACTACCAGCGGGTCACCGAACTGCGAGCCAGGACTGTGACGCCCGCCAACATGCGCAACGCCATTATTCCGCTGCCGACGGCGAAGCCGGATCTCGGCACGGTTGCGGCCGTCGCCGGGATCGATGCCGAAGCCCCAGGTGCCGCCCAGCACCTTTCGATCGAGGCCGGCGAGCGGCCGGTGCGCGTGGTCGGCCCGGCATTTTTCCCGGCCGAATGATCGCCGGTCTTCCCCGATCGGCGATCACCGGTGGCGGCGTGCGTGCTGCGATGCGGTTGCGCGATCCCTCTGGAACAGAGGGGCACTCACGGCGTTGTGATCGACATCAGCCGGGAGGAACGCCGTGGCTACGTTCAGGGAAATGCGGGTGCTGGAGATCGTCGAAGACGACTCGCTGACCACCGAACAGAAAATCGCCGAACTGCGCGAGATCGAATCCGAGGCGCGTGGGTTGCAGCGGGCTGCCTCGGAGGGTCCAATGGACGAAGATGACGGTTGGCAGGAAGATCTGCGTCAGGTTCGTCTTGCACTCGACAAGCTCGGAGCGAAGGAGCCGAAAAAAGGCGCTGCTTCCCTGTGAAGGCCGGGTAACCGAGCTATCCGCGGATCGCGTTTTGTTTGATCGAATCCCGCTTTTAGAGACCCGCTCCAATCTAATCGCAGACCATGCGAGCTCTCTTGCCGGGCTCGCTGACGTTCCTGCAGGTCAGCGGTTTCGCCGGCGCCGATAGGGACGCCGACGCAGGCAACCTCGTCTGGTGTCGTCTCGGTGCGGCATGGCTGACCTTGCGCTCGGAAAAACGCCGGGGTGGCTGCGGCGCCACCGGAAAAGCGCCGTTTTCGACCTCGGATTGGCCGTAGTCGACATTCGGTGGCGGCCGATCCCAGATGCGCCGGACATCGAGCGGTCTCGGGATGACGACCGTGCCGTCATAACTGCGAGAGCAACCGCCGCCGAAAAGCAGCGCCAGCCCCATGAAAAAAGGCACAATCCGTCCAAGCATCAGCAATACCCCTGCCGTTGCTTATATAGCGGGTTCGACCCTGCCGACAACCGGGCGGAATGAAGCAGACCCTGCCGCCCAATCCTGTCTAACCAACCGTTAAGGTTAGCAGATCCTTAATGCTTCTCGGGCACATTCCGCCGACGAACCGCGGAGGAGGGTTCGGCCTTGGTTTTCGGGGTGGGGACGGCATGGCGGAAGCGAACGAAACAATCGGCGCGCGCGGCAAGCGCGGGCCTCGCAGATCCACTGCGCATGGCGATGATGCATCATCGTCCGCCTCTTGCATGGATTCGAACGATGCGCTTCGCCAACTCGTTGAAGCCGGTTCCGACTGGATCTGGGAGACCGACGCCGAGCTGCGCTTCTCCTGGCTTTCGCAAAACTACCAGGCAGCCACTGGCATCGATCCGGCAAACGTGCTCGGCCGGTTCCGCTTCGACTTCCTCAACCAGGTCCTTAACGGCGATCGCAGTGGCGCCGCGCATCTGGAGGATCTGCAGGCGCACCGGCCTTTTCGCGACTTCGTCTACGAACTCAAGGGTGGCAACGCCGACTGTCGCTGGGTCTTGACGTCAGGCTTTCCGAAGTTCGACGACGAAGGAAGATTTGCCGGTTATCGCGGCATCGGCCGCAACGTCACGGCACTGGCGGGCGCCTTCAAAGATCCGGGGCCGGGACCATCGGCCGACGGCGAGCCCGACCAGCATCTGGCCGACCTCGAGCGGACCATGGACGCCATGCATATGGGCGTCGTGCTTCTCGATGCCAGGCTCGACACGCTGATCATCAACAAGGCCTATCGCGACCTCTCGAGGATTCCGGACGGCGCTGTTAGCGTCGGCGCTCCGTTCAGCCTGTTGATGGAGCTCAACCGCCGCAGCGGCATCTATGGCGACATCGACGAACGGCAATGGCAGCGCTACCTCGCCACCCGCCTCGACGAGATTCGCGCCGGATCCGTCGCGCCGCGCGAATTTGTCCATGCCAACGGCAGGACGATGATGTTCTCGGTGACGGCGTTGTCCGGGGGCAGGCGGCTGCTGACCTATTATGAGGTTACCGAGATCAAGCAGCGCGATGCGGAGATCAAAAGCGCCAATGCCAAGATCGCAGAGACCTTCGCCAGTCTCCGCAGTATGGTCGACCAGATGCCGATCGGTGTCCTCGTCCTCGACGCCAATATGCGCGCCGAGATCGTCAACCGTGCTTTCTATGATTTCTGGCAGATCGACGCCCGGCGCGCCGAGATCGGCTGCAGCTTCCGCGATCTGATGGACGCCAGCCGCGACATCGATCCGTTTGGTGCCGACGATGCGTCATGGCAGCGGCATGTCGCCGAGCGCGAGGCGGAAATCAGGGTCGGGATCGCCGCGGCGCGGCAGTTCCCGCGCAATGACGGCCGCACCCTGATATCGTCGATGGCGCCGCTGGCCGGCGGCAAGCGGCTGATCTCTTATGTCGACGTCACCGACATGAAGGACCGGGAGGCCGAACTTGCCGACGCGCTGGAGAAAGCACGGCTGGCGGAAGCGGTGATCAACGCCGTCAAGGATCCGATCTTCGTCAAGGACGACCATCTGCGTTTCGTCTTCGTCAACGAGGCGTTCGCGGCTCTGTTTGGCCAGACGCCGCAAGCCATGCTCGGCAAGCCCGGCGGCGATTTCCTTACCACAAAGGACACCGCGCTTTTCGAGCAGAGCGAACGTGACGTCCTTGCCACCGGGCGACCGTACCAAGTGGAAGAGAATTTCGAGGCCGATGGCGCCAGCCGATCGCGCATCGTCAGGAAGAGCCGCGTCGGCATGGCCAGCGGCCGCAACTACGTTGCCGGCTTCCTGTTCGACATTTCCGAGATGAAGCGTCGCGAGACGGAGGCGCAGGACGCGCGCAAGCATCTCGCCAGCGTGCTGGAATCCTTGCCGGCCGCCGTGATCATCTACGATCGCGACGACAGGTTCGTGTTCGCCAACCGCAAGATCCAGGATACGCTGCCGGCCTTGAAACCGGCATGGCAGCCCGGCTGCACATTCCGCGAAGCACTCGTGCTGGGTCATGCGAACGGCTATTTCCGCAACAGCGGCGATCCACAAGTCGACCAGCTCTACGACAGCGACCATGACCGCTGGCTGGATGCGATCCTCGCCCGCTACCGCTTGCCCAATTCCTGCTACGAGCGTCATAACCCCGACGGCCGCTGGTACCAGGTCTACGACATGCGGACCGATGATGGCACCTTCATTGGTGTTCGCGTCGACATCTCCGAGATCAAGAGCCGCGAGGCGGCATTGCGCGATTCGATGCGCCAGATCGACCTGTTCCGGCACGTGATGGACGAGTTGCCGGTGGCCGCCTTCATCAAGGCGCAGGACCTGAGCATCGAATTCGTCAACAAGGCCTGGTGCGCGATCACCGGCTTGGCCAAGGAGGATGTCATCGGCCGCACCGACCGGCAGTTGTTCGGTGCGCAGGACGCCGATGGCTACAGCCATGACGACACGCAAGTCGTCGTGACGGGCGCCGTCAAGGAGGTCGAGGAACCCGTCACCCATCGCGACGGTACGGTTCGGCAGTTGATGACGCGCAAGAGCCGCCTGGTGACGCTGGACGGGTCGGTGCATCTGGTCGGTTCGAGCACCGACATCACCGACGTCAAGGCGCGCGAGCGTGCGCTGGAAGAAAGCATGCGCGAGAACGAGGTGTTCCGCAGCCTGATCGACAACGTGCCGGTATCGATCTACGCCAAGCGCTCCGATCTCCGGCAGTTCTATGTCAACAAGGGCTGGTGCGATCTCACGGGCTTCCGCAAGGAAGAAGCTATCGGCAAGACCGACATCGAGATTTTCGGGCCGGATGGCGAGGCTTTCGTCAATGGCGACCTCGCCGTGCTGCGCACCGGCGAAACCCAGGAGGTCGAAGAGACGGTGACGTTGGCCGACGGCAGCGTCAGGCATCAATTCGCCCGCAAGGGCGCGATGATCGCCTCCGACGGCTCGCTCTATTTGATCGGCTCGACCACCGACATAACCGAGCTGAAGATGCGAGAGGCCGAACTGCGCGAGGCGCGTCAGCGCGCCGTGCTCGCCGACCGCGCCAAGTCGGAATTCCTCGCCAATATGAGCCATGAGATCCGCACGCCGATGAACGGCGTGCTCGGCATGGCCGAACTGCTGGCCAAATCGGACCTCGACCCGAAGCAGAAGACCTTTACCGACATCATCGTGAAATCGGGCAATGCGCTGCTCACCATCATCAACGACATCCTGGACTTCTCCAAGATCGATGCCGGTCAGCTGGTGCTCGATCCGGCGCCCTTCAATCTGGCCGAGGCGATCGAGGATGTAGCGACGCTGGTGTCCACACGGGCCAAGGAAAAGGACCTCGAGCTGATCGTTCGTGTCGAGCCTCGGCTCGAGAGCCTGTTCGTCGGCGATGTCGGCCGTATCAGGCAGATCGTCACCAACCTGCTCGGCAACGCGGTGAAATTCACCGATGAAGGCCATGTGCTGGTCGACGTCACCGGCGAGAGGGTTCCAACCGGAACGAAGCTGACGATCTCGGTCACCGATACCGGCATCGGTATCCCCGAGGAAAAACTGAAACTGGTGTTCGAGAAATTCAGCCAGGTCGACACCTCTTCGACGAGGCGACACGAGGGGACCGGTCTCGGCCTCGCCATCACCTCGCGGCTCGTCGAGCTGATGGGCGGCGATATCGGGGTCGACAGTGCGGAAGGCAAGGGCTCGACTTTCTGGTTCTCGGTGACACTGCCGGGGGCCGGACAGCAGAACGGGCAACGCATCATGCCGATCGACGTGACCGGTGCGCGTGTGCTGATCGTCGACGACAATGCCGTCAACCGGGCGATCCTGACCGAACAGATGACATCGTGGACGTTCGATTCCTGCGCGGCCGAAAGCGGCGCCGAAGGCCTCAAGGTGCTGATCGCCGCCGCAGCCTATGGCGTGCCGGTCGACTGCGTCGTGCTCGACTACCAGATGCCTGAAATGAGCGGCGCCGAAATGGCGCGGATCGTGCGCAACACCGCCGGTCTTGCCGGCACGCCGATCATCATGCTGACCTCGGTCGACCAGTCGCTCGCCAACACCAGCTATCGCGATCTCGGCATCGATGCCCAGCTGATCAAGCCGGCGCGCTCTTCGGTGCTGCTGGAAACGCTGGTCGCCACCATCCAGCGGCATCGCCACAATACTGGCGACACGCAGCCGCTCGCGGCCGACGCCACTCCAGGCAATGTTGCGCGGCCGCAGCCCTCGGCACCGTCCGAACAGCGGGCGCTGCTGCAGCCGCCTTCGATTCGCCCGCGGCCACCGGTGGCGGCTGGCGGCGACAGGCTGGATATCCTGGTGGCCGAGGACAATGAGGTGAACCAGATGGTGTTCACCCAGATCCTCGGCGAGACCGGTTATGGTTTCGAGATCGTCGGTAATGGCCGCAAGGCGCTCGACGCCTTCGGCCGGCTCAACCCGTGCATGATCCTGATGGATGTCTCCATGCCGGAGATGAACGGTCTCGAAGCAACCGCCGCCATTCGCCGGCTGGAGGAAGAAACCGGCACGCATGTGCCGATCGTCGGCGTCACCGCGCATGCGCTGAAGGGCGACCGCGAGCGCTGCCTGGAGGCAGGCATGGACGACTATCTGCCCAAGCCGATCAGTCCCCGGGCGTTGCTCGAGAAGGTCGAGCGCTGGGTCGGCGCCAGCCGGCAGGCGCAGCGCAACGCCGGATAGGGCCGGCTCTGCCCGAGTGCCGGGAATACGGCGAAGATTCGCGCCCCTGTCAGCGGCCAAGACTATGGTGCGATCGCACCATATGAAAGGCGGCATCCAGCCGAGACAATGGCGACATACGAATTCCGCTCTTCCCAGTTACGGGCGGGAGCAGCGACCGCCGGCATGAGACAGCGTCAACCTACCCCAACGGACCTGTTTTCGGCGATGGCCCGGCCACGACACCGTCTGGCTGAGAGCAACGCGCTCCCGTCCGGCTTTTCTTCATAAAGGCCGGCTGACCCCCAAATCGCCGGCCAGCCTCGCCCGGATCGAGCAAGTCCCTGATTCCGGTGACAAAGCCGGGCTGCGTCGGGAGTGCCGGCCAGGCGGCATTCTGCTCATCCCGATGACGCGTTACCGGGGTGACATCAAACTGTCATGCGACTGTTATAATCGAAGGCTATTGGCCTCAGCGGGTGCCGACTGACGAGCGCCGAGAGACTATCTTCCGAACAGGAGCAGGCCACATGAAGAAATTCCTCTATACGGCGTCGGCCGCTGCGCTTGCGCTCGCCGCGACGTCCGGCTTCGCCGCCGCGCGCGACCAGATCCAGGTCGCCGGGTCATCGACCGTGTTACCTTATGCCAAGATTGTCGCCGAGCAGTTCGGCGAAACATTCACCAACTTCAAGACCCCGGTCGTCGAATCCGGCGGCAGCGGCGCGGGCATCAAGGAATTCTGCAAGGGCGTCGGCGAAGACACGATCGACATCGCCAACTCGTCGCGTCCGATCAAGGCGGACGAACTCAAGTCCTGCGCCGACGCCGGCGTGAAGGAAGTCCAGGAAGTCCGGATCGGCTATGACGGCATCGTCTTCGCCACCGACATCAAGGGCCCGGATTGGGCGCTGGTTCCCGCCGACATCTACAAGGCGCTCGCGGCCAAGCTGGTCGTCGACGGCAAGCTCGTCGACAATCCGAACACCAAGTGGAGCCAGGTCAATCCGAAGCTGCCCGACTGGGACATCGCCGCCTACATTCCGGGCGAAAAGCACGGCACGCGCGAAGTGTTCGAGACCAAGCTCCTCGATGCCGGCTGTGACAAGGCTGCTCTCAAGGCTGCCGGCATTGCCGACGACAAGGAAATCGGCAAAACCTGCATCGCTATCCGCAAGGACGGCAAGGCCGTCGACATCGATGGCGACTATACCGAGACGCTCGCCCGCATCGACTCCAACAAGACCGGCGTCGGCGTGTTCGGCCTCGCCTTCTATGAAAACAATGCCGACAAGCTGAAGGTCGCCACCGTGGAAGGCATCGTGCCTTCGACCGAGACGATCGCCAGCGGCAAGTATCCCGTCTCGCGCCCGCTGTTCTTCTACGTCAAGAAGGCGCATCTGGGTGTCGTTCCCGGCCTCAAGGAATATGTCGAGTTCTTCCTTGACGACCAGATGGTTGGCCCGGAAAGCCCGCTCGCCGAATACGGCCTCGTTGCTGCTCCGGATGCCGAGCGTCAGGCCCAGCGTGACGCTTTCGCCGCTGGAAAGTCGATGTAATCAGCTGCCGAACCGGGGTGCGGGCCAATCCCGCGCCCCGGTTTCATCGCAGGCCGCAATGGCGGCTGCGTAAGAATTTCTCTTGGGGTGGGTCCATGTCGTCCTTGCTCGTACTGGCCATCGTCGTTGCCGTCGGCCTGGTTGCCTTTTTCATCGGCCGGCAACGTGCCGCGGCCCAGGACAATGGCAAGGTCAAGCCGCATTCGCGCGCCCACTATCATGGCTGGTGGGCCTTCCTGCTCGCCGTTCTGCCTGCTCTTTTGCTGCTTGCCGTCTGGACCGTCGGGTCTTCCATCTATCTGGACCGACACATGCACGCTGCCTTGCCCGAGCGCACCGTCGATAGCAAGGTTGCCAGTGAGGCACTGGATGTCAGCCTGGTAAAGAGCCTCGCCAGGGGCCTGCGCAAACTCGATGCAGGCACACTGGCCGCAATGCCTGCCAGCTTTGCCGAGCTGCAGCCGCTGCTCGCCGCCAAGGGTGTGGCACTGGCGAGCGACACGCAGGATTACATGATCCCGATCGCCGTCGAGGCGAACAAGGTCCAGGACCGGCTCGGCCTGTTCGGCGCCATTGTCATTCTCGTTTCCTCGATCGCCGGCGCCTTCTATGCGCTCAGGCAGATCGAGCCGCGCGCCAGGGCACGCAACAATGTCGAGAGGCTGATGCTGTGGGGGCTGCTTGCCGCCTCCACCATCGCCATCCTGACCACCATCGGCATCGTGCTTTCGATGCTGTTCCAGACGATCACCTTCTTCGAAAGCGTCTCGCCGATGAGTTTCTTCTTCGGCACCGTCTGGGATCCGCGTTTTGCCGCTGCCGGTTCGGGCGGCAGCCAGGGCCAGTTCGGCCTGATCCCGCTTCTTGCGGGCACGCTCTACATCGCCGCCGTCGCACTGCTGGTTGCGGTGCCGGTGGGGCTGATGTCGGCTGTCTACATGGCCGAATATGCAACGCCCAGGGTGCGCTCGGTGGTCAAGCCGGCGCTTGAACTGCTGGCCGGTATACCGACCATCGTCTACGGCATCTTCGCCGTCGTCACGCTTGGGCCATTCCTGCGCGACCTGTCCGCGGCGCTGACCGGCGGCTCGCCCTTCATCCAGGGCCAGAGCATCTTCACCGCCGGCCTGGTCATGGGCGTCATGCTGATCCCGGTCGTGTCCTCTCTTTCGGACGACATCATAACCGCGGTGCCGCGCGCCATGCGCGACGGGTCGCTCGGCCTCGGCGCGACCCGCTCCGAGACGATCAAGCGGGTGATCCTGCCGGCTGCACTGCCCGGCATCGTCGGCGCCGTCCTGCTGACTGCCTCGCGCGCTATCGGCGAAACGATGATTGTCGTGCTGGCGGCGGGCGTCGCCGCCAACCTCACCATCAACCCGTTCGAGGCGATGACGACCATCACCGTCAAGATCGTCAACCAGCTCACCGGCGACCTCGAGTTCAATTCGCCGCAGACGCTGGTCGCCTTCGCGCTCGGCCTGACACTGTTCGCGCTGACGTTGGTGATGAACATCGTCGCGCTTTACATCGTGCGCAAATATCGGGAGCAGTACGAATGACCGACATTTCCATGGATACGATGGTCAGGGCGGCGGCCCATCCGCGCCGCGACATCGGCCTGAAGGCACGTTACGCTGCCGAACGCCGATTCCGCATCTATGGCGTCGTGGCGATTTCCGTAGGCCTGGCGTTCCTGGCAATCATGCTGATCACCATCGTCTCGAAAGGCTACACCGCCTTCTGGCAGACGACGGTATCACTGCCGATCTCGTTCGACGAGAAGGTGATCGATCCTTCCGGCAAACGCGCAACCGATCCGAGCGTTCTGATCAAGGCGAATTATCCCAAGCTCGCCGAAAACGCGCTGGTGGCCAAGCTCGGCATCAATCCCGACGACAAGCCGGCGATCAAGCAGCTCAAGGGCTTCCTGTCGGAAGGCGCCCGCGTCCAGTTGCGCGACATCGTTGCCGCCGATCCGTCCGTGATCGGCACGACGCGCGACGTCAAGATCCTCGCCGCCGCCAATCTCGACTCGGCTTTCAAGGGTCAGATCGACCTCAGCGTCGAGGAAGCGCGACGCAAGGTCTCGGACCAGCAGATCACCTGGATGAACAAGCTCAAGGCCGAGGGCGCGATGGCCGAGCACTTCAACAGCGGCCTGTTCACCTACGGCGCCTCCAGCCGCCCGGAAACCTCGGGCATGGGCGTGGCGATCATCGGCTCGTTTTATATGATGGTGATCGTGTTGCTCCTGGCGCTGCCGATCGGCGTCGCCGCCTCCATCTATCTGGAGGAGTTCGCCAAGAAGAACCGTTTTACCGACCTTATCGAGGTCAACATCAACAATCTGGCCGCGGTGCCGTCAATCGTCTTCGGCTTGCTCGGCCTCGCGGTGTTCATCAATTTCCTGGGCATGCCGCGCTCCGCCGCTTTCGTCGGCGGCCTGGTGCTGACGCTGATGACGTTGCCGACGATCATCATCGCGACGCGCGCCGCACTTGCCGCGGTGCCGCCGTCGATCCGCTCGGCAGCCCTCGGTCTTGGCGCCTCCAAGATGCAGATGGTGTTCCAGCACATCCTGCCGCTTGCCGCACCCGGCATTCTCACCGGCACCATCATCGGTCTTGCGCGTGCGCTCGGCGAAACCGCACCGCTGCTCTTGATCGGCATGGTCGCCTTCGTCGCCGATCCACCGACGACGCCTTTCGATCCGGCCACCGCGCTGCCAGTGCAGATCTATATGTGGGCGAACGAGGCCGAACGCGCCTTCGTCGAGCGCATGTCGGGCGCCATCATCATCCTGCTCGTCTTCCTCATGGCCATGAACATCACCGCGATCGTGCTTCGGCGTCGGTTCGAGCGGCGCTGGTAGAAAAAAGGCATTTTGGTATGAACATCATGACCGAACAGTCCCTTGAAAACGCAGTGGGCGACAAGATGAAGTCGAACGAAGTGATCAAAATGCGCGGCGACAAGGTCGGCGTGTTCTATGGCGAGAAGCAGGCGCTGTTCGACGTCAATCTCGACGTCCGCCTGAATCAGGTGACGGCGCTGATCGGCCCCTCCGGCTGCGGCAAGTCCACCTTCCTGCGCTGCCTCAACCGCATGAACGACACCATCGATTCAGCACGGGTAACCGGCAAGATCACGCTCGACGAAGAAGACATTTACGACAAGAACATCGATGTCGTCGAACTCAGGGCGCGCGTCGGCATGGTGTTTCAGAAACCCAATCCGTTCCCCAAGTCGATCTACGAGAACGTCGCCTATGGGCCGCGCATCCACGGATTGGCCAAGCGCAAGGCCGACATGGATCAGATCGTCGAGTCGAGCTTGAAAAAGGCGGCGATCTGGAACGAGGTGAAGGACCGTTTGCAGGAACCTGGCACGGGTCTTTCCGGTGGCCAGCAGCAGCGTCTGTGCATTGCACGCGCCATCGCCGTGTCACCCGAGGTGATCCTGATGGACGAACCGTGTTCGGCGCTCGACCCGATCGCCACTGCTCGCGTCGAGGAACTGATCGACGAACTGCGTCAGAACTATACGATCGTCATCGTCACCCATTCGATGCAGCAGGCAGCACGCGTGTCGCAGCGCACCGCGATGTTCCATCTAGGCTATTTGGTCGAGGAGGGCGCCACCGACAAGATGTTCACCACCCCCGACGACAAACGCACCCAGGACTACATCACCGGCCGGTTCGGCTGAGCTCAGGCATACGAGGGACGAAGATCATGGGTGAACATACCGTCGCATCTTTCGATGAGGATCTGGAGCAGATCAGCCAACTGATCCGCGACATGGGCGATCTCGCCCGTTCGATGGTCAGTGGCTCGACCAAGGCTTTGCTCAATTCGGACAATGCGCTGGCGCAGCGCGTGGTTTCCGACGATGCCATCATGGATGCACGCCAGCGCGAGCTGGACGATCGCGCCATCACGCTGATCGCCAAGCGCCAGCCAATGGCCAACGATCTGCGTGCGGTGGTCGGTTCGATCCGCATGGCCGGCGACCTCGAGCGCATCGGTGACCTGGCCAAGAACATCGCCAAGCGCGTCGGCACTGTCGGGCTGAGCGTTACGCCACACGACCTTTCGCATTCGATCGACGCGATGGCGCAGCTGGTGCTGATCCAGGTGCAGGGGGTCGTCGACGAGTATGCCGCCGCTGACGCGGCAGCGCTTGCCACGCTCAGAAACAATGACGAACGCATCGACGTCAAATACACCTCGGTGTTCCGCGAGCTGCTGACCTACATGATGGAAGATCCCCGCAACATCACGGCGTGCACGCACTTGTTGTTCTGCGCCAAGAACCTCGAGCGGATCGGCGATCACGTGACCAACATCGCCGAGAATGCCTATTATGTTTTGACCGGCACGCAGTTGCCAGCCAATCGTCCGAAGCAGGACGAGACGGCAATGTCCGCGCCAGCGGCATAACAGGGGTGACCAGCCGATGATCGCACCACGCATCATGGTGGTGGAGGATGAGGAGCCGCTAGGCGTGCTGCTCCGCTACAACCTCGAATCCGAAGGCTACCAGGTCGAGGTGGTGACGCGCGGCGACGAGGCCGAGATCCGACTGCAGGAGAACGTTCCCGACCTTCTGGTGCTCGACTGGATGGTGCCCGCGGTTTCCGGTATCGAACTATGCCGGCGCCTGCGAATGCGTCCCGAGACCGAGCGGCTGCCGATCATCATGCTGACCGCGCGAGGCGAGGAAAGCGACCGCGTGCGCGGCCTGTCGACCGGTGCCGACGACTATCTGGTCAAGCCTTTCTCGACGCCGGAGTTCATGGCCAGGGTCAAGGCGCTGCTGCGCCGGGCCAAGCCGGAAGTGCTGTCCAGCGTGCTCAAGGTCGGCGACATCGTGCTCGATCGCGAGTCGCACCGTGTCTATCGCAAGAAGAGCGAGATCCGGCTTGGGCCGACGGAATTCCGCCTGCTCGAATTCATGATGCGCCATCCAGGCCGCGTGTTCTCGCGCAGCCAGCTGCTCGACAATGTCTGGGGCGAAACGATCTACATCGATGAGCGCACGGTCGACGTACATGTCGGGCGGTTGCGCAAGGCGGTCAACAACGGCCGCATGCCTGATGTCATCCGCACGATCCGCGGGGCGGGCTACGCGATCAGGGAAGACTAGGTGGCTGTTCCGTCCCGATAGATCGGGAAAACTCGATTAGCACGCGGTCGCCAACAGCCGGTGGAATGTTGCACTCGTCTCATCGATGGGGAGCGAGCACGTGACGCCAGGAGCGGTCATCCTCATCAGGTTTCGAATGACTGCATTTGGGCCAAAGCGACAGGCAGCTTCTCGCGTTTCCCGATCTCCCAAACTCTCTATTGGGCCCCGGCTGGCCAGGAAGCACGGCGAATTACTTGATACGTCGTCATCTTTCCCGCAGACTCCGACCAGAATGAATTTGAGTTAATTTAGATATACGTTCGTCGAATGACGCGTATTCTGCATAAATATACAATTTTAATAAATTACCTCAAGCTGCGAATCCTTTCCTATCTATTCATTGCTCGTCTTTCGATTGTTCAATGCGATCTCGGATCTAATGACGATTCCGTGGAACGATCTCGTTCTTTGCAACGTTGCTTTGAAAGCTGTCGCCGGACCTTTGACCAGGTCGGACGCCATGAGGAAGGATTTCTGATGAGCACGGTCTTAAACGCCAAGGGCATCCCTCTTGCCTACACCAGCGCTTCCACTCATTGGTTCTCGGCCACCGGGTCTGGACCGGAACTGCATGGCACCTCCGGCAACGACTCCTTCTGGGGAGACACCGGCGTCAATGTCACGATCTACGGTGGCGCCGGCGACGACTACTATCATCTCTATTCCACCAACAATAAGGTGGTCGAGGATCCTGGGGCAGGGATCGACACGATCGACACATGGATGAGCTACAAGCTCCCCGACAATTTCGAGAACCTCGTCGTTACCGGCACCAACCGATTTGCGTTCGGAAATGCGGTGGACAACATCATCAAGGGCGGGTCGGGTCACCAGACGCTGGATGGCGGCAAGGGAAATGATGTCCTGATCGGCGGCGATGGCGCCGATACTTTCGCCATCTCCAAAGGTAATGGAAGCGATCTTATCTTCGACTTCGGTGCGACCGATGCGGTCCGGCTTGACGGCTACGACTTCACTTCGTTCGATGCCGTCCGTTCACAGATGGTCCAGGTGGAATCGAACGTGATGCTGAACCTCGGATCCGACGAGATCCTGGTGTTCAAGAATACGACCATCGACAAGCTGCAGCCCACCCAGTTCGAACTTCCGATCGACAAGTCCGCAATGACGCTGTCCTTCTCCGACGATTTCAACACGCTGAGCCTTCGGGACGGGCAGGACGGCACCTGGAATTCCAATTTCTGGTGGGGAGCGCCGAACGGCAGCACGTTGAGCAGCAATGGTGAGTTGCAGTGGTATATCGACGCCAATTATGGCCCAACGAGTTCGGTCCATCCGTTCAGCGTTGAGAACGGCGTCCTCACCATCACCGCCGCGCAGGCGCCGGAGGACATCAAGCCTCTGATCAACAACTACGAATACACCTCGGGGATCCTGACGACCCACGACACCTTCTCGCAAACCTACGGCTATTTCGAAATGCGGGCGGATCTCCCTGAAACAGCCGGAGCCTGGCCGGCGTTCTGGCTGCTTCCGGAGGACGGATCGTGGCCGCCGGAGCTGGACGTTGTCGAAACGCGTGGCCAGGACCCGAACACGCTCTACATGACGGCGCATTCCAATGAGACGGGAGCGCACACGAAGGTTTCGTCAACGGTGAACGTTGCGGATACCGACGGTTTCCACACCTATGGCCTGCTCTGGACGAAGGATGAGCTTGTCTGGACCTATGATGGTGTAAAGGTCGCTCAAGCAGCGACGCCGGCCGACATGCACGATCCTATGTATATGCTGGCCAATCTCGCGGTGGGCGGCATTGCCGGCCAGCCTCCTGACCATCTGGCTACGCCAGCGGAGATGAAGATCGACTACATCCGCGCCTATACGCTGGACGACCTGCAGCACCACCCCTTGGACATCGCCGGCGACCATTCGGTCTAAGCGACGCCCTGATGTTGGGGCCATGAGCCGTTAGGAGCGCGGGAATGATTGCATGGTCTGATCTGCGGGCAGTCTTGATGCGCGCCATCGCCGATGTCGGTGTTTTTTCGTTCCTCATCAACATCCTGCTATTGGTGATCCCCCTTTATCTCTTGCAGGTCTATGACCGCGTCCTGCCTTCCTCCAGCGTCGAGACGCTTCTTTACCTCTCTGCTATCGCGGTTCTCGCACTCGCCTTTCTCGGTCTCCTCGATGCGGTCCGCTCCGTTTACACGCAGCGCGTTGCAGCCATTGTCGACAACAGACTGGGCGCGAGGACATTCGCCGTCTCGCTGGAGGCTAAGTACGCCGCGGGAGCGGCCCTGTCTCCACTGCGCGACCTTGCCTCGGTATGCGCCTTCATCAGGTCACGCGGCGCGGCGGTCTTGTTCGACCTGCCGTTTGCTCCGTTCTTCCTCGCCCTGCTGTACCTCATCCATCCTTTGCTGTTCTGGCTTACGCTGGCAGGATCTGCGCTGTTGCTTGCGCTGGTCGTGGCAAATCAGTTTGCCACCGGCAGGAATGACGCCTTGTCGGCGGAACGCTCGGCTGTTGCCAGTCTGTCGGAGCAGGCCTTTGCCCGGAATGCAGAGACGCTGCGCGCCATGGGCATGATCCAAAACGCCGCGCGAGTGTGGGGAAGGCACGTGGCGGAGGCGCTAGTCCTGCATGACCGTTCGTCGATGGCCAACGCGATTTTCAGTGGAACGTCGCGAGCCGTACGCATGATGCTTCAGCTGGCAATACTGGGTGTCGGAGCATGGCTCGTGCTGCAAGGGAAGATGACGGCCGGCATGATCTTCGCGTCTTCCCTGGTGTCGTCCCGCGCGCTGCAGCCGCTCGACCAACTGATCGGGTCATGGCGGCAGATCGTCGACGCCAGACGATCGTGGAAGCGGTTGGACAAGGCGTTTTCCGCCCATCCGGCGCATGCGCAAAAATTGACCTTGGCGGACCCGTCCGGCGAAATTGTCGTGCAGGGCCTCATCTTTGTCGCGCCGAACGCCACACCCGGCACCGAACCCATCATCAAGAGACTGAACTTCCGCATCGGCGCAGGCGAAGCGGTGGCGATAATAGGTCCGAGCGGAGCCGGAAAGTCCACCCTGGCAAGATTACTTGTCGGTGCGATTCAGGCAACCAGCGGCTGCGTCAGGATTGACGGCGCCGATCTCAGAACCTGGGACGAGAAGCAGCTTGGCCGGCATATCGGATATCTCGCTCAGGAGGTGGAGCTCTTTCCCGGATCGATCGCGGAAAATATCGCCCGCTTTGAACCCGATGCGAATGACGCCTCGATCGTCGAGGCAGCAAAGAATGCCCGGGCGCATGAGCTGATACTGGAGCAGCGAGACGGCTACCAGACCAGAATAGGTCCGTCGGACAGAACACTGTCGGGCGGCGAACGCCAAAGGATCGGGCTGGCGCGCGCTTTTTACGGCAATCCGCATGTCCTCGTTCTGGATGAGCCCAGTACCCATCTCGACGGCGGCGGCGAAGCCGCGCTCGAAGAAGTGCTTGCCGCCGCGAAAGCGGCGGGCGTTACGACAATCGTGATAACGCACCGCCCTTCGGTCGCCGCAGCCTGCGACCGCGTGATGCTTCTGCGCAGCGGAGTGATCGAAGCCTTCGGTCCAAGCGGCGACGTGATGCGGCAGCCGATCGCCGGCATCGGCCTTGCCCCACAGCGCAGCATGGCGGTGACAGGGTCTTTTGCCACGACGATCCGCAGCACCCCTCATAGCGTCCGCTTTGGATCGTAGAAGATGACAGCGCAGAGCCTCGTCCGGGAAGGCACAGCACGCACCGACATTCGCCGGGTGGCATTCGCCGGATACGCGGCAATAGCGATATTGGTGGGTTGCTTTGGCTATTGGGCGGTCAGTGCACCGTTGTCCGGCGCGGTCATCACGCAAGGCACGATCTCGGCGACAGGCGGGAACATCCTCATCCAGCATCCCGAGGGCGGCATCATCCAAGAGTTGCTCGTCCATGAGGGTGATCGCGTGCAACAGGCCCAGGAACTGATCCTGCTGGATCGAACAGCCGCGCAAGCCGAACTCAACCGGCTGACGAGACAGTCGATCGCTTTGAAGGCCAGCGCCTCGCGGCTGGAGGCGGAACGCGACGGGTTGGATCGGCTTGCGCCAATCACAGAGGCTGCGCCAGCACCGTTCCAGCACAATTTCGAGGTCCTGGTTCAAGAACAGCGGAAGGAATTCAACGCCAGGCTCGCCCGATTTCGATCCGAACAATCGATCCTCAGGCAACAGGTTGCCATGCATCGCCAGTCTGTTGTCGGGTTGCAGGCCCAGAAACAGGCCATTCAGCAACAGGCCGAAGTCGTGAAGAAAGAACTGGGCATCAAGACCAACCTTTTGGACAAGGGCCTCACCAATCGCACCGAATATTCGCAGCTTTTGCGTAGCGAGGCAGATCTCGTCGGGCAGGCAGGGGCGATGGAGGCAAATCTTGCATCGGCCAACACCCAGATCGTCGAAGCGCAGGAGCAGATAGAGCGCCTGACCACGCAACGCGTGGAGGAAGCCCTGACGAAACTCGACGAGGTACGTTCTTCGCTGGCTGACATTGACGAACAGATGCGGGCATCCGAGGCAGTGCTGCGGCGGACGACGATCAAGGCGCCGGCGGGGGGCATCGTGGTATCGTCCACCTACAATTCCAAGGGCAGCGTGATTGCCCCCGGCGAGAAGATCATGGAGATTCTGCCTACGGCATCGGGCTTGATCGTCGATGCACGGCTGCCGCCGAAAGACATTGACCAGGTTCGTGTCGGCCAGCCGGCAAAACTGCGACTATCAGCGTTGAACATGCGGCTCACCCCTGAGATTTCAGCCATGGTGACACAGGTTTCCGCAGATCGGCTCATCGATCAGGCTACGCATGAACCCTATTTCCGCGCCAAGCTGAAGATTGCCGCCGACTTGCCGCCCGGCGTGAAAGCGGAGCAGCTTTACCCTGGAATGCCGGTAGAAGCGTTCATCGGCACCGGTGAACGGACTTTCTTCGAGTATCTCGTACGGCCGATGCGCGATTCCTTTGCGCGCGCTTTCACGGAGCGGTAGATGTTGCGGACCGCGCAATTTTGACCCTGGCCCTCACGCCACGCTCTTTCCGGCGCTCCCTCTCGCCTGCACGCCCGGCGCAAAAATCTCCTGATCGACGAAGATCAATGCCCGCATGGCGCAGCCTTCGCGGATCAGCGGCAGTTCGTTCGGCTCTGTATCGAAGGAAATCGATTTTGAGTGCTGGCCGCCGGCGGTCTGGGCAATCGCTTCGCGCAGTGCCGGCTCTATCAGGTCGAAGGCGGCCGCGCTGACGCCGACCATGGCAACGGGCGCCGGATCGATCAGCGCGAACAGGCTGCCGAGGCCGTAGCCGAGCGCTTCGCCGGCCTTGCGATAGGCTTCCCGTTCGGGTCCGTCACCTTCGCGGGCCGCGGCAGCCAGGGCGCGCATGTCGGCGTCGCTGACATCGGCGACGGGTTCTGCATTCTCGCCCATCTGCCTGGCGTTGCGCCAGATGGCGTAATTGCCCGCATAGGCTTCGACGCAGCCGCGCCGTCCGCAGCGGCAGAGCGCGCCGTTCGGCCGATGGATCATGTGGCCGAATTCGCCGCCCGAAGAATGGGTGCCAGTGAACAATTCGCCCTTCAGCACCAGTCCCATGCCGATGCCGTGCGACAAAAGGATAGCGATGAAGTCGTCTCGGTAGCGCAGCGGATCGCGCCACCGCAATGCCACCGCCATCATGTTGCAGTCATTCTCCATTATGGCGGGGATGCCGAACTCGTCTTCGAATATGTCAGCGAAGGCGATGTCGGTGTGCGGCGTGATCGGCGACCACAGCATGGCGCGGGCACGGGTGTCGGTGATGCCCTGGATGGCCAGCGCGATGCGGGCGATGCTGCGCACGTCCAGATCGGGATCTGCCAGGCGGCGCCGCACGATTGCCGTGCATTCGCCGATCAGCGCCTCGCGCGACATCGTCAGCGTGTCCAGCCGGCGCTGTTCCTCGGATACTACCTGGCCGGCATAGTCGATGACGGCGACGGAGAGGAAGTTCAGCGACAGCACCACGGTCATTACCGCGGCCGCTTCCGGATTGAGGCTGAGGCCGACCTGCGGCCGGCCGCGTTTGAGCGAGCCGGCCTCGCTCGGCTTGCTTTCGGTAAGGATGCCTTCGCCGATCAGGTCGGAGGAGATCGCCGATATGGTCGAGTGGCTGAGGCCCGTGGTCGCGGCGATTTCGGTGCGGGACGGTTGTCCGGCCTGGCGCACGGCCGCAATGACCATCGCCCGGTTGCGGCGACGCAGATCGTCGTGGCGGATTCCGACCGACATGTTCTTTCACGTCCTCCCGGTCGCCGCGGTTCTTCCTGCCCTGGAACGCTGTCGGCAACGCAGATAAATACTGGCAGAAGCCGCGCGCCCTGTCATTTATTTATTCCGGGACTCGAAAAAAATTCGAAAGGCCATCAAAATCCATCAGATTCGATGTTGACAGCGTTCAGGCGTTGGCCCAGTGTTTTTTCGAGGCTCGAAAAAATAGGGCTTCTGTGCCGGCCCTCGGGTCAGTTTGGTCGCGCCATACGCGGCGCAGGGAGGATAATATGAAAAGATTCACAGCCGCCATCCTGGCGGGTGCCGCCATGTCGCTGACGCTCGCGTCTGTCGCGCAGGCGAAGGACAAGGTCGTCGGCGTTTCGTGGTCCAATTTCCAGGAAGAGCGTTGGAAGACCGACGAGGCCGCCATGAAGACGGCGATCGAGGCCGCCGGCGACAAGTACATCTCCGCCGATGCGCAGTCCAATCCCGGCAAGCAGCTCACCGACGTCGAAAGCCTGATTTCGCAGGGCGCCAATTCGCTGATCATCCTGGCGCAGGACGCCTCGGCCATCGGCCCTGCGGTGCAGAAGGCGCTGGACGAAGGCATTCCGGTCGTCGGCTATGACCGGCTGATCGAAAACAAGGACGTCTTCTACCTGACCTTCGACAACAAGGAAGTCGGCCGCATGCAGGCCCGCGAAGTGTTCAAGGTCAAGCCGGAAGGCAACTACGTCTTCATCAAGGGCTCCGGTGCCGATCCCAATGCCGACTTCCTGTTCTCGGGCTCGATGGAAGTGCTCAAGGAAGCCATCGACAGCGGCAAGATCAAGAATGTCGGCGAAGCCTACACGGACGGCTGGCTGCCCGCCAACGCCCAGAAGAACATGGAACAGTTCCTGACCGCCAACGACAACAAAGTCGACGCGGTGGTCGCGGCCAATGACGGCACCGCGGGTGGCGTCGTCGCCGCGCTGACGGCGCAAGGCCTTGCCGGCACTGTGCCGGTCTCGGGTCAGGACGGCGACCACGCCGCGCTGAACCGTATCGCGCTCGGCACGCAGGCCGTTTCGGTGTGGAAGGACGCGCGGGAGCTCGGCAAGAATGCCGCCGAGATCGCTTCGCAGCTCGCAGACGGCAAGAAGACCGGCGACATTGCCGGCGCCAAGGACTTCACGACGCCGGGCGGCAACACCGTCAAGTCGCTGTTCCTGACCCCGATTGCCATCACCAAGGACAATCTCAACCTCGTCATCGACGCTGGCTGGATCAAGAAGGAAGAAGTCTGCACGGGCGTCGCTGCCGGCACCGTCGCGGCCTGCAACTAAAAGCTGGCTTGTTCCTGCATTCTCAACGCCGCGGCCCAAAAGCCGCGGCGTTTTCTCAAAAACTTTTGCGTTTCCGCATCATGCGGATAGCTTCTAGGCTGGGCTCCGGCATGCGCGTCAGACGGCCAGTCGGTGGGAGGAAATCATGACCGATACGACGTCAAACCCGCAGACCGATACGGCGCGCGCGTCGGAACTCGGGGCCGTCGCCCGGTTCCTGAAGGCGACCGAGATCGATACCCGCATGCTCGGCATGATCGGCGCGCTGCTGGTCATCTGGATTGGGCTGCATGTCATTTCCAGCCTGCGCCTCGGCGTCAACCCGCTCGATTTCGACAGCCGCACCTTTCTCACACCGCGCAATCTGTGGAACCTGTCGGTGCAGACATCCGCGGTCGCGATCATGGCCTGCGGCATGGTGCTGGTCATCGTCATGCGCAACATCGACCTGTCGGTCGGTTCCGCCGAGGGCCTGATCGGCATGGTGATGGGATTTGCCCAGGTGCATTTCCTGGTGCGCTTTGTCGGGCTCGAACTCGGCAATCCGTGGATCTGGGTCCTGGCGCTGGTCATCGGCCTGGCGCTCGGCCTGCTGATCGGCGCCTTCCAGGGCTTTGTCATCGCCTATCTCGAAGTGCCCGCCTTTATCGTGACGCTGGGTGGTCTGCTGGTCTGGCGCGGCGCCGCCTGGTGGGTCACCAGTGGCCAGACCGTGGCGCCGCTCGACGCCACCTTTCAGCTGATGGGCGGCGGGCCGGCGGGATCGATCGGCGCGACCTGGAGCTGGGTCGTCGGGATCGTCGCCTGCCTCGCCGTGGTGTTTGGGCTGTTCAACGGCCGGGTGCAGCGCAAGCGTTTCCGGTTTCCGCTACGTCCGATCTGGGCCGAGACGCTGCTCGGAATCGTCACCTGCGGCGCCATCATGGGCGCGGTCTGGCTCGCCAATTCCTACCCCTGGCCGATCGGCATCGTGAACAGATATGCGGCCGCCAACAACATCACCGTTCCCGAAGGCGGCCTGTTCATCGCCCACGGCATCGCCATACCGGTGCTGATGGCGGTCGCCGTCGGGCTGGTCATGACCTTCATCACCAACCGCACCCGTTTCGGCCGCTATGTCTTCGCCATCGGCGGCAATCCCGAGGCGGCCAATCTCGCCGGCATCAACACGCGCTGGATCACCATGAAGGTGTTCATGATCATGGGCGTGCTGGCCACGATCGCTGCGGCGATCTCCTCGGCCCGGCAGAATTCGGCCACCAACGTGCTTGGAACGCTCGACGAGCTGCTCGTCATTGCAGCCGCCGTGATCGGTGGCACGTCGCTAGCCGGCGGGTCGGGAACGATCATCGGCGCCATGCTCGGCGCGCTGCTGATGCAGTCGCTGCAGTCCGGCATGGTGCTGCTCGGCGTCGACTCGCCGCTGCAGAGCATCGTCGTCGGGGCCGTACTGGTGATCGCCGTGTGGCTCGACACCGTCTATCGCAAGCGCGTCTAGGAGGGCATGCCATGACTGACAAGACTGCTCCTGCAGCCACCACGCTGATCGACATGAGGAACATCTCGATCGCGTTTGGCGGCATCCGCGCCGTCGACGACGCCTCGATCGATCTTTTCCCCGGCGAGGTCGTGGCGCTGCTCGGCCACAACGGCGCCGGCAAGTCGACATTGATCAAGATACTGTCCGGCGCCTACAAGCGCGATTCGGGCCAGATCTTCGTCAACGGCGAGGAGGCATCGATCTCCAATCCACGCGATGCCAAGAAATACGGCATCGAGACGATCTACCAGACGCTGGCGTTGGCCGACAATGTCGACGCCGCCGCCAATCTGTTCCTCGGCCGCGAGCTGATGACCGCCTGGGGCACGCTCGACGACGTTGCCATGGAGGCCGAGGCACGCAAGGTGATGGGTCGGCTCAATCCCCGGTTCCAGCGCTTCAAGGAGCCGGTGATCAAGCTGTCGGGCGGCCAGCGGCAATCGGTGGCGATCGCGCGTGCAATCCTGTTCAATGCGCGCATCCTGATCATGGACGAGCCGACGGCGGCGCTTGGTCCGCAGGAAACGGCGCAGGTCGGCGAACTGGTCAAGCAGCTAAAGTCCGACGGCATCGGCATCTTCCTGATCAGCCACGATATCCACGATGTGTTCGAGCTAGCCGACCGGGTCTGCGTCATGAAGAACGGCCAGGTCGTCGGCACCGCCCGCACCACCGATGTCACCCAGGACGAGGTGCTGGGGATGATCATTCTGGGCAAATGCCCGCCGGGCGCCATTCCCGGACCGGGCGCGCTGAAGATAGCGGCCTGAGATCGAGCCAGATCGCGGTTGCCGGACACGTGATATGCCAGCCGTAAGGATGGCTTGGCCTTGGCATTGTATTGGCACGGCGACTTGCCCATAAAGGTCCGACATTGCTCAGGGACCGCACGATCCGTTGAAGAAGCTTTTTCCGATCATCGCCTTTATCGCCGTCGCACTAATCAGCATGGTGATGGCAGGTTTCGCCTATTTCGCCACGCAGGAAGCCGCGCGCATCAAGTTCGAGGCGACTGCCGACGATGCGCTCAACCGGATCGAGAGCCGCATCGACCTGCATCTGTCGCTGCTGCGCTCGACGCAGGCCCTGTTCGATGCCCGCAATGGCGATATTTCTCGCAATGAGTTCAAGGCGTTCTTCACCGCGCTCGATGTCGACAAGAATTTCGCCGGCTTGCGCGGCATCGGTTTCCTCAGACTGGCAAAGGCGGGCGACGAGGCGACGGTCGAACGCGATATGCTGCACGATTATGGCGTCAGTCATCCAATCTACCCGGATACCACGCAACCCTGGCGTACCCCTATCGTGCTGTTCGAACCGCTGGATCCATCCAACCAAGCCGGCATCGGCTACGATATGTTCAGCGAACCGGTGCGGCGTGTGGCGATCGAAAAGGCGATGTCCGACGACCAGCAGCACGCCAGCGGGCTGGTGCAACTGGGCCAGGACACGGGCGCCGCGCAGACGTTCACCGGCTTCTTCGTTTTCGTGCGGCTCAATGTCGAAACCGCTCCCGACGTCATCAATGCTTCGAGATCCTCGACGGCCGGTTTTCTCTATGCGGCCTTTCGGGCTCGCGATCTGTTCCAGACCGCGCTCAGCCGGTCGCCGCTGCTGCCGGTCAACACCGAAATCTATGATGGCGATGGTGTCGTGAACGGTGACAATCTGTTGTTCCGGTCGGAGACGCCGCCGGCGTCGACTTTCGGCGACAGGCTGCTGGTCACCCGAAAGATCATCGTGGCGGGACGACCATGGACTGTCCTGTTCCGGCCGACAAGCGCCTTCTCGCAGCCGTCGTCGCGCGCCATTCCGGTGATGCTGGGACTGTTCGGCCTGCTGTTGGCGGGCGCCATCGCGCTGGTGGCGCGCTATCAGGAGCGGGCCTATGAGGCAGCGTCGCGGTTGCACGAAACGACGGAAAAGAGCCTGATCGAAAAAGACCTGATGCTGCAGGAGATGAAGCATCGCATCAAGAATTCGATCACCAGGGTGCTGGCTATCGCGCGCCAGACGGCATCGCGGGCTACCGACGTCAACGAGTTTTCCGCATCCTTCTCGGCCAGGCTGCAGGCGATGGCGGCGTCCCAGGACATGCTGACGCGCTCGCGCTGGCAGAAGGCCGATCTTGGCGATCTCCTGCGCATCGAGCTGGGTCAGGTGTTCGGCAAGGAGCTGCCCGAAGAGCTGTTGTCCGGGCCACAGGTGCTGCTCGACGAAACCACGACGCAAGCGCTCGGCCTGACCTTCCACGAACTGGCGACGAATGCGCTGAAATACGGCGAAGCCGGCAATTCCGTCGGCGCGCTGAAAGTGGACTGGTCGGTCGAAGGGCGGGGGCGCGACAGGACGCTGGCTCTCAATTGGCGCGAAAACGGGCAGACGAAACTCGAAGCGCCAGCCAAGACCGGATTCGGCACCAAGCTGATCGATCTCAACGTGACGCGCGAACTGCGCGGTACGATCAAACGCGATTACCAGGCCAATGGGCTGAAGGTGGAAATCAAAATTCCACTCGCCAATTGAGCGCGACCTTCACCGAAAAGGATCAAGCGTCCAGACATGAAAAATCCGAAGGCCAGCTGACCGGCCTCCGGATCGACGTTTCGATGATCGCCGAATCAGTTGCAGCGAGCCGTGTAGATCCGGCCGCGATGATCGCGATATTGACAATAGCCGTTGCGCAGGTTGCGCACCAGCAGGCCGGAACCGGCACCAACGGCCGCGCCGATCAGCGCGCCCTTGCCGCCGCCGACCAAGCCGCCGACACCGGCGCCGATCAAGCCGCCGCCAACCACGTCCTTCTCAGTCGAGGTGCAGCCGCTGACGGCAACCACCGCAACCAGGGCAATAATCATCTTCCGCATAGAGTCACTCCTCACTTTTTGTCCTCACTTGGTAAAGCTCCAGCTGCCATTTAGCATGAAATGACGGCCTTTGCTGCTGCAATCTATTGTTGGTGAAGATAGTCTTTTTCTGGGCGTGCCGCGTTCGACGCCATTACCAGGCTGGAAATTGCCAAAGACGCGTCAAGCGTACCATCGGCGCGCACATTCCAGACGATCTTATCATAGTCGTCTTCAAGCGCCGGATCGACGGCAAGGCATTTGGCGACGATGTTGTCAGCCTGCCCTTGCACGTCGCCCAAGACGAACGGGCGTTCGGCCACGCATTGCTCGGCGCTCGCGAAAACGCTTACGGGCACCTGGAGTTCCCGGCAGTCGGCCATCGTGTTCGAGCAACCGATGACCAACAGCAATGCAGCGATATGTTCCATGGCGGGAAGTCCTCTCGCCATAGTAACGGTCTACATTCGCCAAAGTTCCTGGCTCGCTGGGCCGGGCAGGGAAGTAAGAGGGCGACAATCGATTCTGTCACCGGCCGAAACGAGCTGGCCTCAGACCAATTGGTACAGGGCGACCACCGCGATCACGGCCAGCAGGCCCAGCGCGACAAGGCGCAAGGCCCCATTGGGAACAGGGGCCAGCGGTGGCGCGGATGCCTCGGAGTCCTCAAACTCGCCCATGGAAATCCGGGCGGCCTGCTCCAGTCTGTTCATGTCGGCAACCGTCAAGGCATTCCTCCCGCACCATGCTGCAATCCTGCTGCGGAAATGTTCGGTGATGCAACAAGTTCCAGCGGTATCTGGGAAAAGCAGCATCTGCTTTTATGGTGAACGGCTGGTTAAGGAAGCTCGGGTCGCTCAATCCGTCTCGAAATTGCCGTGCGGAACGACAAGGCGGTACTCGAGACGGCCAGCCGCGATTTCGAGCGTCGCCGTTCCGTTCAGCGACGTGGGCACGACCCGTTCGAGTGCGACGCTGCCGAAGCGCTTCTCGCTACGCCCAACATCACTGGCTCCGATTGCCTCGGCCCATGTCAGGGACAGGGAGGTTCCCGTGTCGGCGGCGGTCAGGTTAGCTGTAACATCGACGAATCCATCGGGGCGCGACAGGGCGCCATAACTCACCGAATTGACGGCGAGTTCATGCATCGCAAGGCCGATATGCAGGGCAGCGTTGGGATTGAGATAGGGGTTCGCCCCCTGAAACCTCAGGCTGCGAACCGGATCGCCGCCGTAGCGGCCCACCTGGCCCGATACGAGTTCGCGAAGTGCTGCACCCCGCCAGTTGGAAGAGGTCACGAGATCCTGGGACGAAGCCAGCGATTGCAGCCGGCCGCGAAAGCGTGTCAGGAAATCGCCGATGCTGTCGGAGTAGCGACCGGTCTGGGTGGCTATGCTCTGGATGATCGCCAGCAGGTTTTTGGAGCGATGGCTTACCTCCCGCAACAGCGTCGTCAGGGTCTGCTCGCGGCGCTTTTGCTCGGTCGTCTCGACCATTGTGGTGACGACGCCTTGCACCGTGCCGCCGTCGCCGTGGTCGGCATCGATCCAGACCTCAAACCAGCGGCTGCCATCCTCGACGGGAACGCTGATCTCGAGACGTTGGGGGTTGCCGGATGCAATGACGTCGCGCTTGGCCGCGCCGATGCGGTCGGCCTGCGCCTCCGGCAGAATACCGATGCTGTCGGTGGTGTCCGAAACCCAGGGTGCACGCATGTTGCGCGCCCATACGGTTTTCATCTCGCGATCCTGGTAGAGAACGGAAATGCCGGCATTGTGCAACGCGTGAAGAAGGGCGCGGCCGAGCTGCATGCCGCTTTCGGCAGGATGAAGGGCGATGACTTCATCGCTTTGCACGTCGTCCTTCCTGTTTCCGGTCCTGGAACCCATCGGCCAAACTGTCCACCCAATTCAGGCTGAACGGCTCACCGGTGAATGGGTTCCAAACAGGTTTCCCGAAACGGCCGCCAAAAAACGGTCCGCCGGACGGCGTCCTTTAGGACACCGCCCGGCGGTGGCTGGAAACCGTTTGAGGGGTGCGGCTTCCAGTGTTCGGCCGTTCGTTGTTACGAAGCCCGTTTGAACAGGCCCGCAAGAAGCGAAATGACCAGGAAAGCGAGGAAAATGAAAAACAATATCTGCGCTATGCCGGCAGATGTACCGGCGATGCCGCCGAAACCAAGCGCGCCGGCGATGATCGCAACGACGAGAAATACGAGCGCCCAGTAAAGCATGATGCATCTCCTTCGAATGGTGCGATAAAAACGTGGGTGGTTGCGGTTTGTTCCCACCCTTTGCCGAAAAAGACCGAGCTTGCAATTCGGTAGGCAACCGGACGCGCAGGAAATTAGCCGTCACCGCCCGATGCGGTGCATCAGGCGGCCCAAAGTGAAGAATTGAGGAATTAATGAATTGACGATTTGATGATCTGGAGAAATCGGCGAGCGAGGCTATCGCCTTCAATTCCTCAATTCCTCAATTCCTCAATTCCTCCACTCCTCAATTCACGACTATGCGGCGGCTTTCGCCTGGCGGTCAAAGAACAATGCCTGGCTGATCAGCGCCTTGACCATGTCGGGATTGAACGGCTTGGTGACCAGGAAGGCCGGTTCCGGCCGTTCGCCAGTCAAGAGGCGCTCGGGGAAGGCGGTGATGAAGATGACCGGCACCGACGTCGATGACAGGATCTCGTTCACGGCCTCGATGCCGGAACTGCCGTCGGCAAGCTGGATGTCGGCCAGCACCATCTTCGGCCGTGTCTTGCCGAACATCATCACTGCCTCGGCATGGGTGCGCGCCGTTCCAACGACGCGGTGCCCGAGGCTCTCTACCATTTCTTCGATATCCATGGCGATCAGCGGTTCATCCTCGATGATCAGAACGTCGGTTGCCACCTGACGGGATATCTCGTTGCTCGCCTGGGCAAGCAGCTCTGAAAACTCCTGGTCGCCGACGTCGAGGATCTCAGCCGCTTCGTCCTCGCTGAAGCCTTCGACAGCCACGAGCAGGAAGGCCTGACGAGGCCGCGGCGCGATCGCATTCAGATTGGCGGCGGTGCGCTGTTCCCACGCCGATTGCGCCTGCTCCTGTGGGACGCGGATGGCGACCGATGTGAATAGCTTGGCGAAAACCTTGTACAGCGCGATGCGGTCGCTCGATGCTTCGGGAAATATCTCAATATCGGCGATGATGGCCTCGAGCATCGCGGCTACCAGCGCATCACCACTCTCTTGCGACCCGGAAACAGCCCGCGAGAAGCGGCGCAGGAAGGGCAGATGTGGTGCGATGGTGGCGGATAAGCTCATGGTAAGACGTCTCCCTCAGAATGACGTGGTAGCAGGTCAGGCTGACTGCAAGCCTGACGTTAACGCGGATTTTTTGAAAAAGTTCCGCCTCGATGGAACAAAAGCCGGGGAGTGGCGTTTGTGGTCGGGATGGGCAGCCAGACGAGGGTGCCGCTTGCTTTGTGTTGAGTATTATAAGAGCGGCTTGAGCTGGGAATACAAGGGCAAAATGAAGGATATGACGAAAGATATTCTGGCTGGCGCCGAGAGCAGGCGCCGGAACGGTTCTGGTGACGCTCTTGGACCGAACTCCGAAATCGGACGCAAACTCAAACAATATTATGACGCGCTGGTCTCCGACGATGTGCCGGATCGCTTTTCCCAGTTGCTTAGCCAGCTGGAACAGGCTGAACCCGCACAGAAGAAGGACTGAGGCATGGCCGCGGTCTCACAAGGCTTCAAGACTGATCTGCTTGGGGCAATCCCAAGTCTGCGCGCGTTCGCCGTATCGCTGACGCAAAATGCCGATAAAGCCGACGACCTCGTCCAGGAAACGCTCGTCAAGGCTTGGGACAAGCATGAGAGCTTCCAGCCCGGCACCAATCTCAAGGCCTGGCTTTTCACCATCCTGCGCAACGAGTTCTATTCGCAGATGCGCAAGCGCGGGCGCGAAGTGCAGGACAGCGACGGTATCATGACGGCCAGGCTTGCCGTTCATCCGGCTCAGCACGGCCAGCTTGACCTGAAGGATTTTCGTGGGGCGCTGGAGCAATTGCCGGAGGACCAACGCGAAGCCATCATCCTCATCGGTGCGTCTGGTTTTTCCTACGAGGAGGCCGCCGAGATCTGCGGTTGCGCGGTGGGGACGATCAAGAGCCGCGTCAGCCGAGCCCGTACGCGCTTGCAGGAGATCCTGAAAATATCAGGCGAGGACGAGTATGGTCCGGACGCAATTTCGGCCCAGGTAACGAGCTCGCCTGCGAGCTGACCGCGATCGTGTCTCAAGCGCGTCCGCAGGCCGCGGCGACCGCCTGCACGAGGTCTTCACCCGAATACGGTTTGCCAACCAGCCTGACGCCCGGAAACGAAGCCTTGATTTCATCGGCATCCGAATAGCCCGACGCAAACACGAAAGGTATGCCTGCCGCGCGCAGCCCGGAGGCGAAATCGATCGTCGAGGCGCCGCCCAGCATCAAGTCGACAATGGCTGCATCGAATCGCGTGGCGACCTCGCGGCCATCGACCTCGGTCAGGTCACGGGCGATCACCACCTCATCGGCGCCATGGTCGCGGCAAAGCTGCTCGACATCCATGGCGATCAGAAATTCGTCCTCCAGGACCAGAATCCGCAATCCGTCAAGCAATGTGGGCACAGGCAAAGACTCCTTGAAACGCCGGAGTCATGATCGCTAATTCGCTTGCTGTCATTTAAAAAAGACATGTGGCAAGCGGGCGGAACCTCAATCCTTGCAACGCGATGAAACGCGCTCCTCCAAGAGCGGGCTTTCGAAGGGGGGCGAAATGTCAGTCCAGAACAATAGCGCTTTCTCCAGCCGCCAATATCCTTGCGAGAACTGCCCATTGCGGCCGTTGCCGATTTTCCGCGATTTCGAAAAACAGGAACTGGCCTTCATCAGCAAATTCAAGAAGGGCGAACTCGCAGTCGAAAAGGGTGGCACGGTGCTGGTGGAGGGAAGCCATAGCGCCCATCTCTACACCGTGCTCTCCGGCTGGGCGTTTCGCTACAAGTTGTTGCGGGACGGCCGCCGCCAGATCCTCAACTATCTCATGCCCGGCGATCTGATCGGCCTGCAAGGCAGTGTGATGGGCGAGATGCAGCATTCCGTGGAGGCACTGTCGCCGATGCTGCTGTGTGTTTTCGAGCGCGAATATCTGCATGAGCTGTACCGCAATCATCCCGGGCTGGCCTATGACATCACCTGGATCGCATCGCGTGAAGAGCGGATGCTGGACGAGAACCTGCTCAGCCTCGGGCGCCGCAGTGCGATCGAGCGCGCTGCCTATCTCATCGCCTTCATCGGCAGCCGCGCCAAGGTCGTCGGACTGAATGGCAACCAATCTGTCCAGATACCGATCACGCAACAGCACATTGCCGATACGCTCGGCCTGTCGCTGGTTCACACCAACAAGACGATCCGCAAGCTGATGGATCGCAAGCTGATCGTCTGGCGCGACGGCGGCTGCGTGGTCTCCGACAATGAAGGCCTCAAGCGGCTCGCCGGCTGGGAAGGGCTGGGTGAAGCGCGCCGGCCATTAATCTGAGGAAGCGTCTTTTGCCGGAGCCGACGGACCGGTGCGCGCCGATGCGTTTTCGGCTACTTTGTCCCCAATGCCGGAACCTTGAGGCGGGCAGCGCGTTTGAAACCAAGCAATCACAAGGAGTTAAGCCATGGCCACTGCCGCAGGAAAGACCGCAAACGACGCCCGTGCAAATGCGGACCTGGAAGCCGACATCAGGCAGTTGAAGGCCGACATCGACAAGCTCACCAAACAACTGGCCAAGACCGGCGAGCATGGTTATGGCACCGCGCGCCGCGCAGCCACGGAAGGGGTCGAGCAGTTGCGTGCGCAGGGCGAAGCAGCCTTTGACAGCCTGCGCAGCAATGCCAAGGACATCGAAGCGCAGATGATGGCAAGTGTACGCGAAAAGCCGGTGACGTCACTGGCGATCGCCGCCGGCGTCGGCTTCCTTTTCGCGCTCATCGCGCGTCGCTAGTCGCGCTTCGGATGGGAATGCTGGCAACCCTGATCTCGGGTCTCGCCTCGGGGGAGACCGTGGCCGCCATATACCGGGCGCGCACGGCGGCAATCGTCTATGTGATCGCCATGGCCGCCGCACTTTGCGGTCTCGGCTTTCTTGTCGGGGCCGCCTATATCTGGACGGCGATGCGCTATGGGCCGCTTGCCGCGGCACTGGGGTTCGGCGTCGGTTTTCTGGTGCTTGCCGGGGTTGTCCTGCTGGTCTACCGGATATCGGCAGGCTCGCGCGCCCGGCGCCGGGCGCAGCGCCGCAATGCCGACATGAAGGCGATCGGCATCACCGCCGCACTCGCCGTGCTGCCGAGCCTGCTTAAGGGAAAAGGCGGTCTCGGCGTCATTCTGGGGCCGGCCGTGGCGCTCGCGGCCTACGCCATCTACCGCGAGAATGTGAAATCCGACGATCCGGACGAGAGCGAGCGGAGATAGAGCTGTCGGGAGGTCACTTCGATAGATCTTCCAGGGGCATCGATATTTCGGCAAATACGCCTTCCGGCCGGAATTCATGAGTCACTTCGCTGGAAATGACCTTGGCAAGGCTGCGGCGAATGAGGATCGAGCCAAAGCCGTGCCGATCCGGCGGAGCGACTTGCGGGCCGCCGCTTTCGCGCCAGGTCAGCACAAGACGCCGGGCATCCCTCCTGCCTTGCGTCCTCCAGCCGAGGTCGACCCTGCCTGACGGCACCGACAGCGAGCCATATTTCAGCGCGTTGCTGGCGAGTTCATGCAGGATCAGGCCAAGCCCGATGGCCTGGTCGGGCGACAGCAGCAGGTCGTCGCCGGAGATCGTCATGCGCGGCTGCTCGGCCGTTTCGAAAGGTTTGACCTCGATCTGGACGAGTTCACTGATGCCGATGCCACGCCACTCGCGGTCCGACAACAGATTGTGGGCGATGCCCAGGGCCTGAAGCCTGGCGCCGAAGGCCTCGAGGAACTGGCTTGGCTGGCGGGCATGGCGCACGGTCTGCGTTGCCAGCGCCTGGACGGTCGCCAAAGTGTTCTTGACGCGATGGTTGAGCTCACGCAGCAGCAGCCGTTGCCGTTCGTCGCCGAGCTTGCGCTCGGAGATGTCGTAGTTGACGCCGAAGATCAATGTCGGCCTGCCGTCGGCGTCACGCTCGATCACACGGCCGCGCGTGGCGAGCCAGCGCGGCGGATGAAAGCCCTTCACCCGGTATTCGCCGAAATAGTCGTCGCTGCCGGTCAGGGCGTCGCGAAAGCGGGTTTCGGTCTGGTAGACGTCACGCGGATCGATGGCGGCGAGGATGTCACGTGCGCGCAGCCGGTTGGAGCGCGGCAGGCTGAACAGCTCCGACATCAATGTGTCGCATTCGATGATATCGGTGCGGATATCCCATGCCCAGCTGGCGAGCGACGCCGCATCGAGTGCGATGGCGCGTCGTTTTTCCTCGCGCACCAGTGCGGCCTCGGCGATCGCGCCGCTGCGGGTTGCGTCCTTGAGGGTGAACAGGCTGGCGGCGAGGCCGGCGAGGGCCTTCAACTGGTCGAGCTCGGCGCGGGATGGAAAACCATGCGGCTCGCGGTCGAGCACGCACAGCGTGCCGATGCGGGCGCCTGCCACGATCATCGGCGCGCCGGCATAGAAGCGGACATGGTGCTTCCCGGTGACCAGCGGGTTGGTCTTGAAACGAGGGTCCGTCGTTGCATCCACGACCACCATCGGCTCGTCGCCGGCGGAAATCGCATGGGCGCAGAACGAAGCGTCGGTCGCGGTTTCGGTCTCGTCCAGGCCGAAGCAGGATTTGAACCACTGCCGTTCGAGGTCGACAAGTGTGACCAGGGCCATCGGCGCCTGCATCACCGCCGCGGCAAGGCTGCTGACCCGGTCGAAATCCGGGTCGGCAGCCGTATCCAGCATCTCCAGCCCGTGCAGCACGGCCAGCCGGTCAACATCCTTGACTGCGCGCGCAACTTCGGCCGGCAGATCGGGTGCTGTTTGCGTCTTGCCAGTCACCCCAATTGCCTCGTCCCGGTCTTCGCCGCCGCATGCTTGCACTGGTGCAAGGGCAGGGCGCTCTTCCGGAACCATCCTAGCGAGGAACCGTTACCCGACAATGATTCGCCAAGCGCGCCAGTTGGTGCAGAATGAGACAGGGATCGAGCATGGCCAAGATCATTCCAGAAAACAAGGCGCGGCAGGGGCGATGGGGCTGGCATGGATTTCGAATCCTGATCGCCGCATTGCTTTTGGTGTTTGCCGCGTGGGGCATTGCCGAGATCTATGGTGTGTTGATCAAGGCGCCAACCAGCGACGAACAGCACGTCCCCACACCGCCGAACACCACCGAGCAGGCTCCTGCTGGTTAAAGCCGGTTTGTTCGTCGCAACGCACCGCATTAGGCGGCTCTCGATTGAGCCGCGCTAGCCGGCACCAGTACATTCAGCGCGCCAGGCTGGATTTCGATTACCGTTTCACGGTCAAGCCTGACCAGTTCGCCGTCCATGACGGCGCGAAACTTGCGGCTGCTCGAATGGATTCTCAGCACCGTTCTGTTCGTCTGGTGGATTTCGACATGTTCGTTGTCGCGCCATTTGCCGCGCGCCACGTTGAAGAAGAACTTGACCAGTTCGGCGCGCTGCTTCGCCACCGTGACATAGACACCAAGCACGCCGCCCGCCGGATTGTCGGCGTAGGGCAAATGGCCTTCGCCGAACAAATTGTTGGTGACGCCGATGCCGGTGATGCGGGCCGCCATTTCGGCTTCGCCGATGCTGAGCGTCACATTCATCGCAGGTGGATTATTGATCGTCGCCCAAGCCGCCTTGGCCGAGGCGCGGATCTTTCCCAACCGCGAACCGAACTCCATCTTCTGGCGCAGTTGCACCATCTTCGCATGCATGCCGATCGAGAACTGGTGCACGAAAGGCTGGCCATTGGCCGTCGCCACGTCGACCGCTATGATTTCGCCGTCGGCGAAGGATTTCAGCGCGCCGTCAAGCGACTGCGGGATGCCCAGCCCGCGTGCGAACAGGTTCATGGTGCCGGCCGGTAATATGGCAAGCGCCTTCTTCGTGCCCATCAACCGGGCGGCCGCGGCGGAAATGGTTCCGTCGCCGCCACCCGCCAGCACGATATCGACCGAGCGACGCGAAGCCGCGCTGTCGAGCGTTTCCACCACGTCCTTGCCGGCGACAATCTCGATGCTGAGCGAGTGACCGGCCGTCTCAAGCGTCCGATGCATCCTGTCGGAGAAAGCGGCGAGGTCTGTGGTGCGCAAAGTGCCGCCATCCCGGTTCAGCACCGCTGCGAATTTCATGCCCCGCTCCACCATGTTAGCCAAAAACGGCCGGGAGACACCCAGCCTATGGCTGAAACGCGGCGGCGACGGAAAGGTTCCCTTCCTAACGGGGTGGCTGCCCGGCGGCGCGATCATTTCTGTGGTTCGTTCCCCGGACGACAGCGGTTTTGTCGGAACAACAGACTGGTCACAACGTTGTGAACCTGTAGATGCCGCGTCCGATTTTCCAACGAACACGCGGCGCATGAGATCAGGCACGAGGAGAGACTATCATGATCCGCAATCTTTTAGCCACCACCGCACTCGCAACGCTGATCGCCACCGGCGCTCATGCGCAGAGTGCGACGACCCCAGCGCCGGCGCAGAGTCCAACCGTTCAGGAGGCAGGCGCCGCGACGGTCCGCGCCGAGGGCAGCATCGTCACCAACATCATCGGTGAATCCGTCTACAACGGCACCGGCGATGACGCCGAGAACATCGGCAAGGTCAGCGACGTTGTCTTCGACAAGGATGGGCAGGCGAAATCCGTTGTCATCGACGTCGGCGGTTTTCTGGGCGTCGGCGCCAAGAGCGTCGCCTTCGACTACGGCAAGCTGCAGTGGGCCGAAAAGAATGGCGACCGCTGGCTGGTGGCCCAGACGACCAAGGACGAGCTGACGGCACAGGCAGAATTCGACAGCAAGCCCTACGCGCCGGCCCCGGCGCCTGCCGCATCGACCGACGCGACAGCACCGACGGCACCCGCTACGACGGACACGGCACAAAAGCCGGCCGACATGAACGCCGCACCGGCGGAACCGGTGAAGCGCGCGGAGGGTAACCTTGCCACCAACATCATCGGTGAAAACGTCTATAACGGCACCGGCGACGACGCGCAGAATATCGGCGACGTCAACGACATCGTGCTGACCAAGGAAGGCAAGGCCGAGTCGCTTGTCATCGGCGTTGGTGGTTTCCTTGGTCTCGGCGCCAAGAACGTCACCTATGACTTCTCCAAGGCGCAGTGGGCCGAGAAGAATGGCGACCGCTGGCTGGTCGCCCAGACCACCAAGGAAGAGCTGCAGGCGCAGCCGGATTTCGACCGCAAGGCCTATGATCCGGCGCCGGCAACGACGGCTTCCAACGAGCCTGCGGCCACCGCTCCGGCAGCTCTGCCCTCTGACACCACGGCTCCTGCTGTCGCTCCGGCAGACAAGACCGCCGAAGCTCCGGCAGCGACGACCCCTGACGCCTCGGCTCCCGACCAGACACAGACTGCCGCCATCGACAAGTCGACCTTGACCGAGATGCCGGTCGGCGAGATTCGTGCCGATGACCTGAAGGGCACGACTGTCTACGGCGCCAACGACGCCAGGGTCGGCGAGATCGGCGATGTCGTGCTTGCGCCCGACAAGAAGGCCGACGCGGTGATCGTCGACGTCGGCGGCTTCCTCGGCATCGGCGAGAAGGAAGTCGCGGTCGGCATGGATAATCTCAAATTCATGACCGACAAGGACGGCAACAAATATCTGTACACGACCTTCACCAAGGAACAGCTCGAGGCTCAAACCGCCTATGACAAAGGCAGTTACGCCGAACAGCGCGATCAGCAGCGCATGATCGTAAGGTAATTCTGTTCCGCCAAATGAAGCCCGCGCTGGCAACGGCGCGGGCTTTATTTATGTGTGGCCAGGTGGCAGGCCAGTGGCATGGCCGACTAGGCCGTTCTCGGTCAATTCGGCCAGTGCCAACGACTGGTCGAGATGTTCGGCCCGCCAGGCGAGCAGCCGTTCGGCGAATTCCAGGCGCACGGTGAGATGACTGGGGTCGGCCGCGAGATTGTCCAGCTCGCCCGGATCGTTTTCCAGATCGAACAGCAGCGGCGGCAGGTTGCCGCCGAAATGCACATACTTGAAATGTTCCGTGCGGATAACGGCGAGATTGCATTGGCGTGAGCCGATGCCGAAATGGCGTTCCGCCTCGCCGTCGGCGATCGAGCGGAAGTCAAACTCCCAATGCGCGGCATCGCGCCACGTCGCAGGGGTTTCTCCGCTCAGGAACGGCTTCAGCGACGTGCCGTCGAGATGCGGCGCGGGCTCTTCGCCGAGCAGGTCGAGAAGCGTCGGCAAAATGTCGACCGCTTCGGGGAAGCGGTCGACATTGCCGCCGGCCGCCTTGCCGTGGCGCGGATCGCGGATAATCAGCGGAATGTGGTAGCTGCCGTCGAAATAGCCGCCCTTGCCCAGCATGAAATGGTCGCCCATCATCTCGGCATGGTCCGAGGTGAGCACGATGATGGTGTCGTCCCACGCGCCCGCGGCCTTAAGTGCTTGCCAGACGCGGCCGAGCTGCGCGTCGACCTCGGAAATCATGCCGTAATAGATCGCGCGGATGCGGCGAAAATCGTCTTCGCTCCAGTCGTGCACCTTGCCTCTGGCTTCGGGCCGGAATTTTATCTGTTTCTGCCGGCCGAGATCATAGGCAAGATAGGGATGGTTTTCCGCCTCTTCCTGCCAGCTTGCCGCGCGCCGGAAGGCCGCGCCGTCAGCCGGATCGTACATTGTATTGTAGGGCTCCGGGGCAATGAAGGGCGGGTGCGGGCTGATGAAGGAAAGATGCGCGAACCACGGCGCGGCGTGCTCCTGTTCGCCAAGCCAACGCGTGAATTCGCCGGTCAGGAAGGCCGCCGGGGTTTGTTTCCCGCAGTAGACGGGCGGCGCGTTGCTGATGGTGGTCCCGGCCGCGCCGTCGGCAACGGGGCGGTGGATGTCGGGGGACCCGGCGCTGGCGTCGACACCTTGCAGCTCCAGCCAGGATAGCCATTGCTTCTGGTGCTCCGGCAGCAACTGGCGCACCGTAAAGCCGGGCAGCACGCCTTCATAGCTTTGCAGCCGCGGATCGCCCGGCGCCAGCAGGCGCGGATCGAGCGAGACGTCGGTGTAGCCGAACAGCGTCGGATCATAGCCCAGAGCGCGAGCCGAGAGCGCGATGTTGCCGTGGCGCGCGTCGAGCGGCGTGCCGTTGCGGCAGACGCGGTTGTTCATCTGGTAGAGGCCGGTGTAGAGGCAGGCGCGGGCGGGCGAGCAGGGCGCCGCGCCGCCATAGTGCCGCTTGAACAGCACACCCTCCGCGGCCAAAGCGTCGGCATTCGGCGTCCGCACGACCGGATGACCGGCTGCGGACAGACAATCACCGCGCCACTGGTCGCATGTGATCAGGAGAATGTTAGGCCGCCTGGCTTTTCCAGTCACTCACGATACCTTTGTCGCGGGAGGTCGAACGCCGTTCATGGAAACGAATTCTGGCCACGGCGCAAGTCTGACCTGCGAGCCAATTGGTGAACGAACTTCGTTTCATCGTTCACTTTTGCGACACAGTCCATTCTGTGTTTGCCGCCTTTGCGTAAACTGCTCTGGTCCTCATATTGGCGTGGACAGCGGCGAGGGCCGCACATGAACCAAGGGAAGGAGCAAGACAATGCTCAACCAGATCAAGGGCCTGCATCACGTCACGTCGATGGCCGGGGATGCCCGCCAGAACAACGATTTCTTCACCAGGAAACTCGGCCAGCGTCGGGTCAAGAAGACCGTCAATTTCGACGCGCCCGACGTCTACCATCTCTACTACGGTGACGAGACCGGCACGCCGGGTTCGGTGATGACCTATTTCCCTTTCCCCGACATCGGCAAGGGCCGGCATGGCGTCGGCGAAGTCGGAACCACCGTCTACTCGGTGCCGGAAGGCACGCTTGCCTATTGGGAAAAACGTTTTGCCGATGAGGGCGTCACCGGCCTCTCGCACGAAGAGACCTTCGGCGAGAAGCGCCTGGCTTTTGCCGGACCGGATGGTGACGGCTTCGCGCTGGTCGAGGGCAAGGGCGACGGCAGAGCGCCCTGGGCGAAAGGCGGTGTTCCGGTCGACCAGGCGATCCGCGGTTTCCATTCGGTATCGCTCAGGCTGAAGGATGGCGGCGCCACTGAGGAGCTGCTGAAGTTCATGGGCTATGAGGAAGTCGACAAGTCCGGCAATCTCAGGCGGCTGGCGGTGAAGAACGGCAATGGCGCCGATGTTATCGACATCGAATCGTTGCCGAGCACGGCCTTCGCCGATCTCGGTGCCGGCTCCGTCCATCACGTCGCCTTCGCGGTCGAGAACCGCGCCAGGCAGCTCGAGGTGCGCAAGGCGTTGATGGACACCGGCTATGGGGTGACGCCGGTGATCGATCGCGACTACTTCTGGGCGATCTATTTCCGCACACCGGGTGGCGTGCTGTTCGAAGTCGCCACCAACGAGCCGGGTTTCGACCGCGACGAGGATACCGCTCATCTGGGCGAAGCGCTGAAGCTGCCGTCGCAGCACCAGCACCTGCGGCCGTATCTTGAACAGCATCTGCAGAGCCTGGAAGGCTGAGCTCATGAGCAAGGACGCTTACATCCACAAGCTGCTGCCCGGTTCGCCGGGCGGCCCATTGCTGTTCGTCTTCCATGGCACTGGAGGCGATGAGAACCAGTTTCTGTCGCTGGGGCGCGATCTCACGCCCCAGGCAACCATCATCTCGCCGCGCGGCGACGTGTCCGAACAAGGTGCTGCGCGCTTCTTTCGCCGCACCGGCGAGGGCGTCTACGACATGGAGGATCTGGCACGGGCGACGATCAGGATAGCGGGCTTCGTCAAGGCCCATGTCGAAGCAGCGAAGCCATCGGCCGTGCTGGGTCTCGGCTATTCCAACGGCGCCAATGTCCTGGCCTCGGTGGTGTTCGCGGCTCCAGCGCTGTTCGACGCGTCGGTGCTGATGCATCCGCTGATCCCGTTCGAGCCGCAGGTCAAGGGCAGCCTCGCCGGCCGCCATATTCTGATGACCGCCGGCAAGCGCGACCCGATCTGTCCGCCGAACCTGACCACGCGGCTCGAGGCCTATTTGCGTGCCGACGGCGCCGATGTCACAGTGGAATGGCACGATGGCGGGCACGAGGTGCGGCCAAACGAGATCGAGGCGGCACGGCGGTTCTTTGCCGATGCTGCCCAAGGAGCATAGCGATGCCTGAACAACTGCCTGAGATCGAACTTGAGGATCGCGGTTCCAAGGGCCGCTATGTCCTGCGTGGACCCGATGGAGCCGAGGCCGAGATGACCTTCACCAAGATCGGTGAGCACCAGATCATCATCGACCACACCGAAGTGCCGGACGTCTTTCGCGGCCAGGGTGCCGGGCTTCGGCTCGTCACCCGCGCCGTCGAGGATGCGCGTGCGGCAGGCAAGAAAATCATCCCGCTCTGCCCGTTCGCCAACGCCCAGTTCCGCCGCCATCAGGAATGGGCCGACGTGCTGAAGCGGTAGGGATTTCGTTGCTTGGAAACGGCGCGGCAAGCGGCTGCCATCCTGCCGGGGCGGCTTTGGCATTTGCGCGGGTGGCGCATCCTGCCTAAGTAGATAGGATATATCCTAGCCGCCGCGCCGACAAACGAACCGAATGATCCCCTAATGACCGAAACCGATCTCGTTCCCGTTTTCGACGGCCACAACGATACGTTGCTCAGACTCTATCAGTCGAAAGACACGGACGTCGAAAAACTGTTCATCGAGGGAAAATCGGGCGGCCATATCGACCTGCCACGCGCGAAAGCCGGCGGCTTCGCCGGCGGCATGTTCGCCATCTTTCCGCCGCCTGTCGAGAAATCCAGGCGCGGCGCCGTGCCCCTGGCGCCGAGCGTCGCCGAACCGCTGCCGCCCGAGGTTCCGCGCAATGAGGCGCTGACCTCGACCATCGCCATGGCCTCGATCCTGTTCAGGCTGGAACGGGCCGGAGCGCTCACCGTCTGCCGCAGCGCCGGCGATGTGCGCAATGCCATGGCGCAAGGTTCGATCGCCGCGGTGTTCCACATCGAAGGGGTCGAGGCGATCGATCCCGAGCTCACCATGCTCGATGTGCTGCATGAAGCCGGCCTGCGCTCGCTCGGCATCGTCTGGAGCCGCCCGAACGCCTTCGGCCACGGCGTGCCGTTCCGCTTCCCGTCCTCGCCCGACACCGGACCCGGGCTGACCGATGCCGGCAAGGCGCTGGTCAAGGCCTGCAACCAGTTGAAGATCATGATCGACCTGTCGCATCTCAACGAGAAGGGCTTTCGCGATGTCGCGGCGCTCAGCGATGCGCCGCTGGTCGCGACCCATTCCAACGTGCACGCGATCTGCGGCCATTCGCGCAACTTGACCGACTGGCAGCTCGGCGCGATCCGCGAAACCGCCGGCATGGTCGGGCTGAACTTCGCAACCGGCTTCCTGCGCGAGGACGGTCGCATGAATGCCGACACCAGCCTCGACATCATGGTGCGGCATATCGATTCGCTGCTGCAGGCGCTGGGTGAGGACGGCGTTGGTCTTGGCTCCGATTTCGACGGCGCCATGATCCCGGCCGTCATCGGCGATGTCGCCGGCCTGCCGAAGCTGGTCGATGCATTGGCGGCACGCGGCTTCGGCCGGGCGTTGATCGAAAAAATCGCCTATCGTAACTGGCTCAATATGCTCGAGAAAACGATAGGTTAGAGACAGCCTGCGGCATGGTGTGCGCGGCCCGTCTGCATATGTCGACAAGGACAGACTTCGTCGGTGGAAGCCGGATGCGATTAGGTGGATAGCCGGCAATGCTGAAGACCTTCACGGGCGGCGAATTCGAGCGAACCGATGTCGTCATCGTCGGTGCGGGTTTCACGGGCCTGTCGGCGGCGCTCGAGATGAAGAAGGCCGACATCGATTTCATCCTGCTCGAAGCACACGACCGCGTCGGCGGACGCGTCGAGTCCCGACTGAACGGACTTGGCGAACGGATCGATAGTGGCGGTCAGTTCCTGTGCGAGGACATGCCGGAATTGATGGCGCTGATCGAGGCGCGCGGCAAGACGCTGGTTGAAACCTATGTCGATGGCGATTTCATCACCCAGCCGACGATGTCCGTACAAAGAGCAGAGCGGATCTATGACGCGGCAATGGCAATCCGCGAGCGCATGAACGGGATCGATCCGGACGACGTCTCGATTGCGGGGCTGACCGTTGCCGACTGGCTTGCCCGCCAGCGCGATTCGGCCGATGCCAGGGCCGTCTTCCGTTCGATGATCGAAGGTCTCTGGTGCATGGCGCTGGATCGGATTCCTCTCTGGTATCTGATCGACAATGACCGACGCGTCACCAACGAGGTGCCGGAGCTGCAATATTTCGTGCGCGAAACCATGCATTCACTGGCCGACGATCTGGCCCGCGACCTTGGCGATCGGTTGCGGCTCAGCGAGCCCGTCACGCGCATCGAGCACAGTTCGCAAGGTGTTCTTGTCATTTCGGCCGGGGGTGCCATCGAGGCGCGCGCGGTTCTGGTTGCCGTCCCCCCGGCGACGGTGACGGAGCTCGCCTTTGTCCCTGCCTTGCCGGCTGGACTGGGGCGGGCGCTCGGCGCCTGGAAAAGCGGCGCGGCTATCAAGATCCTGGTGCGCTATGCCAAACCGTTTTGGCGCGGGCGGGATTTGAACGGCATGGTGTTGTGGCTCGATCCGCCGGGGCTGTTTGCCTGCGACGCCGGCAAGGATGTGGAGCATGCCGCGCTCGTCGTGTTCGTCGGCGGGCCGCTCGCGCTGCGCTGGCGCGACCTCGGCGAGCCGGAACTGCGTGCGGAGGTGACCGGCCGGTTGGAGGCAGCCCTTGGCCCGGATGCCGGTGGCGTCATCGATTTCAGTTTGCGTGACTGGATAGGAGATCGCTGGAGCGGCGGCGCGTACAGCGATCTTGTTGTCGACGTGACAGCAAGAGATGCCGAGCGAACGATCCTTGCCGGCGCACCCCCGGTGTATCTCGCCTGTTCAGAACTCTCGCCGTCGTTTCCGGGGTATGTCGAGGGCGCTATCATTGCCGGGCGTATCGCCGCGCACAAGATCATTGCCGAGATTCAGGCTCCGGGCTGAGTCTGATCTTTTCCGAAAAACTGTTCGGCAAGATCGGGTCAGGTTGCGCCTCGAGCCCGCGTGCCGTCGAGGCTATGCCCGATTTTGCCCGACTTCGCCCGAATGCTGTTTCGAATTCGTTACAGTGCCAGTCCTTCGCCACCCCATCGTTGTTACAAAGTGTGGATAAGTTCATTTCGCCGCCAAAAGAAACTCAGCGAAGGGGAAGGCAATGCATGCGAAAATCCAGACGATCCGCGGCGAGAGCCGCCTTCAGGCTCCAGAGCGCAATGACCGCCGTCCGAAACTGGCGCTGCGCCAGCGGGCCAGCGACCACCCCATGGCGATGTTCATGGTGCTGGCTGCTTGCGCCTTCGTCGGCATGGCGTTCACGCCGACAATCGGGCCGGCCTTCGCTTCGTTGAATCCGCCGTCCAATCTCATCGACGGCGCGCAGACGACGACCAGGACCGCGCGTCTGCCGGTGCCGGTGACCGACTTCGCCTGCAAGGGCCAGGCATGGGGTGCCGAGAGTATCGATTGCCTACGCGCCATCGCCGAACAGTCCGGAACACACAAGAGCCGCGCCGTCCGCATGATCGCCAATGCCGCACCCTTGGCCGATACGCCGAATATTTTCTGATTTTGTCGAAGCATGATCCGAAACCGTTCCCGCTTTGGGATCATGCCCTGGACTCCCCGAGCGCTCCCTCCAGTGCGCTCTTCTTCGGCCCCCGCCCCCGGGGGCCTCTTCTTTATCCTTTCAAGACCGCCTGTTCGGCAATGGCGGACAGCACACTGCGCACGTCCAGCGTGCTGAACGGCTTTTCCAGGATCTGCGGCCGCTGCTGTGCCGGCAGCGCCTCGATTTCGGCTTTCGCACCGATCAGGTCGCCTGTGACCAGCACGAAACGCCGTGCCAGATCAGGCTTTTCGGCGAGCAACTCGCGATAGATCGATATGCCGCTAACGCCGGGCATGCGCAGGTCCGAAAAGACGATGTCCGGCGGCATGTGGCCGCTCAAAGTGGCGGCGCCCGTTTCCCAGACAGGAACGATCCGTGACTTGATGCCCATCAGTTCGAGAATGTCGGAGAGCGAGCCGGCGACATCCGGCTCGTCGTCGATGATCAAGGCATGGCGCAGGCCGCTCGATCGCGGCTGGTTGTCGCCGGCGGTGGCGAGGCCGGCCACGATGGCCGGCAGCTGGACGACGAAGCGCGCGCCTCTCGGGAGCACTTCCTCGAACCAGACATTGCCATTGTGCCGCTCGATGATCGATTTCGAGATCGACAGGCCGATGCCGGTGCCGACACCGACCGGCTTGGTGGTGAAATAGGATTCGAAGATGCGGCCGCGGATCGTTTCCGGCACGCCGGGCCCATTGTCCTCGACCGAGAAGCAGGGATGACCGCGGTCGCTGCGGAACGTCCGCACCTTGATCAGCCGGTCGCCGGCAATGCCGGCCAAAGCGTGCTGGCTGTTGATGAGGAAATTGGCCGCCACCTGCGTCACATGGTCGGCGTCGGCCATGGCCAGCAGCGGGCCGGCGGCGAAATCGGTGTCGATGGTGATGCCGCTCGAGCGCGCGCCATAGGCGGTCACTTCGAGTGCCGACCGGATCACCTGGTTGAGGTCGGTCTCGGCTTGTGCCGCGGGATGGAGGCGGACCATCGACAGGAAGCTCTTGACGATGCGGCCGCAGCGCTCGGCGGCCGCGCGGACCTTCTCGGCGCGCACCTTGGTCTGCGGGTCGGAAGCGAATTCGTGCAGCAGCGTCGATTGCGCCACCACCACGGCCAGCGGATTGTTGAGCTCGTGCGAGACGCCGGCCAGCAACGAACCCATCGCCGCCATCTTCTCGTTCTGGTGCAGCTTCTCGCGCTGCCGGCCGATCTCCTCCTCGGCGCGCAATTTGTCGCGCAGGTCGCGGATGGAGCCGAAGATCAGGCGGCGGTCGGCAACCCGCATCTCGGTTGCCGTCAGCTCGATCGGGAACACTTCGCCGGCGGCGTTCTGGGTCACCGTCTCGAGCCGTTGGCCGACCATCGGCGCACCGCGGCCGGACATGTATTCGGCCCCCGAAGCATAGCCCTTGCGGTAGTAGATCGGCACGATCGTATCGAGCAGGTCCTTGCCGAGGATGTCGCTGCGCTGGAAGCCGAACATCTTCTCGGCAGCCGGATTGAATTCGATGATTGAGCCGGTCTCGTCGATGACGACGATGGCATCGAGCGAGGCCTGCAGCATGGTGCGGCGAATGACCTCGCTGGCGTGGGCGTCCGAGGGCGAGCGCTCGATGGCGTCGCCGATGGCCAGCGCGATGATATGCAGCGTCGCCTCTTCCTCGTCCGTCCATGCACGCTCGTTGACGCAGTCATTGACCGCCAGCGTGCCCCAGAGATGGCCATGCGCGAAGACCGAGACCGAGAGGAACGATTTGATGTTCTGCTTCTCGAAATCGGTCCTCAGGAAGCCTTCGAGGTCGCGCGTATGGCCGGCGAAGATCTTGCCTTGCCGTTCGTCCTCGGCAAGCCGCTCCAGCAGGGGGTCGGAATTGACGATCGATTGCATGATGACGGTTGGCGACGCCAGTTCGCCGCCGAAAAGAGGGTCGATCCAATAAGCGGCGACGGATTGGGCGAAGCCCTGGCCGGGCAGTTCGCGCAAGCGAAACAGGATGCCGCGCTGGCAATCCATGGCCCGGCAGAGCGTTTCCAGTATGCCGTCCATCTCGCGCTGCCAGTCGCCGGCCTCGCGAAGCCGGCGAACGACGCGCACGGCCGCCATCGCCGCGCCCTGCCTGAACCCTTGCATATCGGTGCTTGCTGCTTCAGCGATCATCTTGTGCCGTCATTCCGGAGTCGTGCCAATTCGGAGTCGTGCCTATTCCGGCTGGCGAGCAGCCGAATCCTTCTGGCCCGGTCCTCAGTTGCCATCGCCGGTCGGCAGCGAGAAGATATAGCCCTCGCCGCGCACCGTGCGCAGGAATTTCGGATTGGCGGGATCGGCCTCGATCTTCTTGCGTAGCCGCATGATGCGAATGTCGACCGCGCGTGACGATTCCGGATCTTCGGTGAAACCGATCGCCTCGGAGATAGCGGCGCGGGTCAGCAGCCGATTGGCGCGGGTGAGGAAAATCTCCAGCACGTCGAACTCACTCTTGGCCATGTCGATCACCGCGCCATTGGCGCCGGTGACCAGCCTGCCGTCGAGATCGGCCTGGAAGGGGCCGAAGGTAACGGAACGGCGATCCGTCCCGGCCTTGTTGTCCTGGAGCTCCTTCGGCTGGGGAACCCGGCGCAACACGCTGCGCACCCTGGCCAGCACTTCGCGCAATTCGTAGGGCTTGACGATGTAGTCGTCGGCACCGAGTTCCAGCCCGACGATGCGGTCGAGCGCGGTGCCGGCCGCGGTCGCATAGATGATGCCGATCGGCAGTTTCGAACGCAGCCAGCGGCCGAGCGAGAGGCCATCCTCGCCGGGCATGGCGATGTCGAGAATGGCGAGATGAAACGATTGCGTTTCAACGAGGCTGCGCGCCGCGGCAGCACTTTCAGCGGTGGCCACGTCATAGCCGGATGCGCCAAGATATTCGGCGACCGCGTCCCTGAGGTCGGGCTCATCCTCGACGATGACAATTCTTGCCCGCACGATGCTTTCGCTCCCACTTTCAGTGGAAAGTAGATTGGGTATAAACATCATGTCCAGCACTCATATCCGGGTTGCCAGGGAACGGTTGGAAAAGATGGCCGCACGATCCGTTATTGCGCTCGTTTCGGTAGCCGAAGTGGTGGCGACCGAACTCGCCGACCATCTCGAGCGGCGCGGCCACGATGTGCATCAGGCACGTCAGCCCTGGGAGGCCGAATCGCTGCTGTCGGGAAAGGGCATCGACGTCGTCGTCGTCGGCGACAGCCTCAGCCAGGCGGAGGGGCGGGACCTGCTCAGACGTTATGGCGGCCAAGGAGGAGGCGGCGAGGGCGGACCGGATTTTATCCTCATCTGCCGGCCGGCCGATCTTGTCGACAAGGTGCTGGCGCTGGAGCTTGGTGCGGCCGACGTCGTGGAGAGCCCGCTCAATGTCCGTGAACTGGCCGCCCGTGTCGGCGGCCTGCTTTCGCGCCGCGGCAGGGGTACCCAGGAACTGATCGTGCTGGAGAACGCGACCGTCGATCTGAGATCGGCCATGGTCATGCATCGCTCCGGCTCCGAGGAACAGCTTTCGCCCGGCCAGGTGGCGCTGCTCAGGTTGTTCCTGGCCAGTCCGCGCAAGGTGCTGACGCGTGACGATATCATCGCCGCGGCACCGGCCGAAAACGCCGACGCCTTCGATCGTTCGATCGATTCGCGCATCGTGCGGCTGCGCCGCAAGCTCGACACCGCCACCATCACCACAATACGTGGAGCCGGCTATCGGTTCGATCCGCCGCGGCAATTCGCCGACTGACTGCCGGGTACTGGCGCAATCCCTTTTTTCGGGCATCGGATTTTCCATCTCTGGGGCCCGATGCTCCTGATACTCAGCGTACCAGCAGAAGCGATGGCCCCACCGGCATGTCACTGCCCATGGTGAGTTCGCTTGCATGGGCGCGGTCCCTGAGAAGCATGGTGGCAAGACCGGCAAAGCCGAGCAGGCCTTGGGCGTAAAGCAGTGCGGACAGCACCGAAGCAGCGAATTTCGTTTTCATCGTCGCAGTTCCCCAAAAATGCCAATTCTCTAGAAATGACCTGTTGCGGGTCGCTTCAGGATACCCCCGAAGTGCCCGCGCCGCCCACGGAGCCCCCCGTCGCGGCGCGGGCCTTCGGTCCTCTCGGCAGCAAGTTGCCGGAGGCGCCGCGCAAACCCGTCAGCCTAAGGCCGACCCGCCAGAGGGCCTTTAGCCGGGCGATGCGCAGGCTGGAAACAATCCAGACCGTGGCGAAAAACAGTGCGGCATGCAGCGTCGAAATCTCGCCCGAAGTCATCGCGCCGAGGCTTGTCAGCGGGGTGCCGGCAACCGTGCCGACGCCGCCGATGACCGCTGCCGCGATGCTGATCCTGAGAAGCCAGGACAGCGCGTTCGATTTCGTTCCCATGTTCGTTACCGGCTGTTTTCGTTGCGTCAACTTTGCTCGCGGCCCGTATCCGGATCATGCCGCTAGGAGCCGCGCTTTGTTGCAAGTTGGTTTCGATGCCGACGGTTGTTCTTTCACATGACGCCGATTCGCACTTTCGTTTAGGGGCGGATACTCATGTTCCCGACTCTTGGTCTTGGCTGGGCGGGCCTGCCGAGCCTGTTCTAGCCAGGCTTATAAGGAGGCGTTTGTTAACCGGTGGAAACAGATTCGAAACAGAAGCGAGCATTTTGCGAAATCCTCTCGAAACATGACGTTGGGATAAGCGGCCATCGAATTGGAGCCGGCCTAACCGGCAGAGAGAGGGGACTTCATCATGCATACCGCCATTTCCGCGAAGCTCATCAACATCACCGCCGCTGCCTTGACTGGTGCAGCACTGCTGCTCGGCGCCGGCTCGGGTGCAGCGCACGCCGCCAACAAGATCGTGGCGCGCGTTTCGCTTTCGCAGCAGATCATGGAAGTCTCCGTCGACGGCCGGCCGACCTTCGCCTGGAAAGTCTCCACCGGCGACCGGGCCCATGTGACGCCGACCGGCTCGTTCAAGCCGACCCGCATGCATGAAATGTGGTACTCGAAGAAATACGACAACGCCCCGATGCCGCACTCGGTCTTCTTCAGCGGCGGCTATGCGGTGCACGCGACCTATGCGATCAAGCGCCTCGGCCAGCCGGCGTCGCATGGCTGCGTGCGGCTGCACCCCGACAACGCCGCCGATTTCTACCAGCTCGTCGAAACCTTCGGCGCGACCAACACCAGCATCGTCATCGTCAAGTAGCAGGCTGGAAACGGTGGCGTGTCAGCATGCTGGCACGCCTCGAGGCTCCCGTCGGAAAACGCTGCGGTATCGAGCACAGCTCGAACCGGGTGTATCGAGTACAGCGCAAACCGGCGGTATCGAGCAAAGCTCGAACCGGGGTATCGAGCCCAGCCAAAAGAAAGAGGCCGGGAAATTCCCGGCCTCTTTTCTTTTGCTTCCATCGATTTGCCCTGCGCATTTCCGGGCGGGACTCCCTCGACCGCCCTAGCTCGGCAGTGCCGGCATCAGCTTGGGATCCGGCTTCTCCGCCAAATGAGGCAGGTCCTTGCTGGCGATGAAGGTGTAGAACATGGGCACGACGAAGAGCGTGAACAGGGTGCCGACCAGGATGCCGGTGAAGATGACCAGGCCCATCGAATAGCGGGCCGCGGCACCAGCGCCGCTGGAGGTGATCAGCGGCACAACGCCGAGCGCCATCGCCGCTGTCGTCATCAGGATCGGCCGCAGGCGCACCTTAGCCGAGGCGATGATGGCGTCGCGCCGCCGCATGCCATGTTTTTCACGCTGCTGGTTGGCGAACTCGACCAGCAGGATGCCGTGCTTGGTTATCAGACCGATCAGTGTGATCAGGCCGACCTGCGTGTAGATGTTGAGCGTGCCCAGGCCCAGATTGAGCGGCACGATCGCGCCGAAGATCGACAGCGGCACCGCCATCATGATGATCAGCGGGTCGCGGAAGCTTTCAAACTGCGCCGCCAGCACCAGATAGATGACGACCACGGCGGCCGCGAAAGCGATCAGGATGGTGTTGCCCTGTTCCTTTTCCTGCCGCGATTGACCGGAATAGTCGAGGAAGAAGGTGTCGGGCAGGCTCTCCTTGGCAATGTCCTCCAGCGCCTTCAGCCCGTCGCCAGTCGTGACGCCGGGCAGCGGGAGCGCCGAAATCGTCGACGAATTCAGCTGGTTGAACTGCTCGATTGCCGCCGGCGCCGCATTGGTCGAAATCTTGACCACCGCCGATAGCGGCACCATCTCGCCCGTCACGCTGCGCACGAAGTATTCGCCGAGCTTGTCGGGGTTGTCGCGAAACTCTTGCGGCACCTGCGGGATGATGTCGTAGCTGTTGGAATCGCGGTCGAACTGCGCCACTTCGGCGCCGCCGACCAGCAAGGTCAGCGTGCGGCCGATATCGGCGATCGGTAGGTTCAGCGCCGCGGCGCGGTCGCGGTCGATGGTCACCGTCACCTCCGGCGCGTCATAGGCCATCGAATTCTGCACGACGATGAAGCGGCCGGAGGCCTGCGCCTTGTTCTTGATCTGCTCGGCCACCTCGTACACTTCCGAGGAAGCGCCGGTCGATCTCACCACCATGGAAATGGGCAGGCCGCCACCGGAGCCCGGCAACGTCGGCGGTGCAAAGACGAAAGCCTCGACACCGGCCACTTTGGCGATACGGGCCGTAATGTCGGCCTGCAGTTCCTTCGAATTGCGCTTGCGTTCCGCCCAGTCCTTGAAGGCATAGCCGACGAAGGCGCTGTTTGTCGTGCCACCGAAGGCGACGGCCGAGAACTGCGCCCGTGTTTCGGGAATATCCTTCACCAGGCCGAGGATCTGGTTGACGTATGTCTCGGTGTAATCGGAGGTCGCATAACGCGGCGCCGTCACAATCGAGAGCAGAAAGCCCTGGTCCTCTTCCGGCGCCAGTTCGCTCGAGGTCTTGGTGAACATGAAGCCGGTGACACCGACAAGCGCAAGCACGATGATCAGCGTCAATGGGCGATAATTGAGCGACCCGGTGACGGCCCGTTCATAGACATGCTCGACGCGGGCGAAGGTGCCGTCGACAATGCGCTGGAAACGGCCCGGCGTGCCGGACTTCAAGAGGCGTGCCGACATCATCGGGGTGATGGTGATGGCGATGACGCCCGACAGCACCACCGAGCCGGCGAGCGTGACTGCGAATTCGCGGAACAGCGCGCCGGTGAGGCCGCCGGTGAAGGCCAGCGGCGCGAACACGGCGGCCAGCGTCATGGTCATGGCAACGATGGCTGACGCGATTTCGCGCATACCGCTGAACGCAGCCTGCATCGGGGACATGTGGTCTTCTTCCATGTGACGATGGATATTCTCCACCACCACGATGGCGTCGTCGACGACCAGGCCGATCGCCAGCACCATGGCCAGCAGCGACAGCAGGTTGATCGAGTAGCCGACAGCAAACAAAAGGAAGCAGACGCCGATCAGCGACAACGGGATGGTGATGATCGGCATCATCACCGACCGGAAGGAGCCAAGGAACAGAAGGATGACGACGATGACGATGGCAACCGCCTCGGCGATGGTCTTGAACACCTCTTCGATGGAAGCGCTGATCTGCCCGGTCGCGTCGTAGACGACCTCGATCGTCATGCCTTTCGGCAGCGTCTCCTGAATCTGCGGCACCAGCTTGGTGAGCGCAGCCGCCGTGGTCAGCGGATTGGCCGCCGGCGTCGGGAAGATGGCGAGGAAGGTGCCTGGCTTGCCGTTGAACGAGACCCTGGTGTCGGTGTTCTCTGCGGCGAGTTCGACGCGAGCCACGTCGCGCAACCGCACCACATTGCCGTCGGTAGAGCGCAGCGGCAGCTCGGCGAATGCCTCCGGCGTCTGCAATGTCGAGCGCACGGTGATCGAGGAAACGACATACTCGTTCTGGGTGTTGCCGGGCGCCGACAGGAAGTTGGAATTGTTGATCGCCGTCAGCAGTTCGGAGGCCGTCACGCCGCGCGCGGCAAGCTTGACCGGATCGATCCAGACGCGCATCGAGTATTCCTGGGCGCCGAAGATCTGCACGTCGGCGACGCCTTCGACCGTCGACATGCGCGGTCTGATGACGCGCTCGATATACTCCGTCAGTTGCTCCTTCGTCATGTTCGGATTCTGCATCGAGATGTACATCATCGCGAACTGCTGGCCGGTGCCCTTGACGATGACAGGGTCCTTCGACGCGTCCGGCAAAGTGCCGCGCACGCCCTGGACCTTGGACAGAACTTCGGTCAGCGCGACGTCGGGGTTCGAGCCGAGCTTCATCTGCACCGTCACGGTGCTGGAGGACGGGCGGCTGGACGAGGTGACGTAGTCGATGTTTTCGGTCGAGGCGACGGCGCGCGCGATCGGGGCGGAAATGAAGCCCTGGATCAGATCGGCGCTGGCGCCCGGATAGGCCGTGGTGATGGTGATCGCCGTTTCATCGACCTTCGGATACTGCCGGATCGACAGGTTGAAGATGCCCTGGAAACCCAGGAGCAGGATCATGCAGGCAAGGACCGTCGAAAGAACAGGCCGGCGAATGAAGAGGTCTGAAAAGCTCATTGCTGTTCGGCCTGCTTGTTTGCCGATTTGGTCGGGTCGATGGTGTTGTCCACAACGACGGACATGCCGTTGAAGAGGCGGTTCTGACCGGCGGTGACGACTTCGTCGCCAGCCTTCAGCCCCTCGACGATCTCGACCATGCCTTGATTGCGGCGGCCGGGCTTGACGAACACCTGCGACAGCACGAGCGCGGGCTTGTTACCTTCCGCCGCCGGCTTGGCCGCATCGGGAACCTGGTCAGTCGGCTTTGCCGCATCGGCGGTGGGCTTGGCTGCATCAGCCGCCGGCTTCATGGCATCGGCCGGCTTGGTGTCCGCAGGCTTGGCATCAGCCGATTTGTCGGCTGCCGGCGCGGCGGGTTTTTCCTCCGGCTTGGCAGCTGGCGCCGCCTCGGCGGGCTTGGCTGGCTGCACCACGAAGATGTAGTCGCCATAGAGACTTGTCGTCAGCGCCGTCTGCGGCAGGGTCAGCACGTTCTGCTCTTCGGGCAGCTCGACACGCACCTGCACGAACTGGCCGGGGGTCAGCTTGCCATCGGGATTGGCGACTTCCGCCCGGATGTTCACCAGCCGGCTGGACGAGTCGATCTTCGGGTCGATGCCGCGAATGGCGCCTGCGAATGGCCTGTCCTCACCGCCAAAGCCCAATCGAATCGTCTGGCCTATCTTGAGCAAGGCGAGTTGCTGTTCGGGAACCGAGAAATCGACCCGCATCGTGTCGAGATCCTGCAATGTCACCACGGCGGTGCCGGGCGCCAGATACTGGCCGATATCGATCCTCGGAATGCCCACCGTGCCGCCGAAAGGCGCCGTCAACTGCTTCTGCTCGAGCACGGCCTGCAGCTTGGTGACCTGAGACGCCGAGGCCGAGGCCGCCGCACGCGCCGTGTCCAGCGTCGAGTCGGAGCCAACGCCACGCCTGGTCAGTTCGATGGCGCGGGCAAGCGATGTCTGATCGAGCGCGGCCTGCGCCTTCTGTGCGTCGAGATCGGCGCGCTCGACGGCGTCATCGAGCTGCAGCAGAACCGCATTGTCCGCCACCTTCTGGTTGGCATGGAAAAGGATGTCCTTGACGATACCGGTGGTCTCGACCGTCAGGTCGACACCGCGCACGGCCTTGACCGTACCGATCGCCTCGACGCCGGGCGTCCAGGCCGAAGGCTTGGCGATGGTTGTCGAAACGGTTGCTGCCGGCGGCTTCATCGATGCGAAGTACTGCTTGATGCCGTTGTCACGCAGGAAGTTGAAGCCGACGATGCCGCCGACCACGACGACGAGCAGGGCCAAAACCAGAACAATGATAAATATACGGAGTATGCGCTTGAACAAGGAAGTCCCCTCAGTCGAAAATCCGGCGCGAAGCGCGGATATCGGGACACATATCGACTGCGGGTCCCGATTTCAAATAATGGCGGTCTTACTGTACCGTCTGGACGGTCTTGTCAATTGGGCCTAAGCTTGCGATGGGAGGCACCATGAGAGCCCAACGACCGAATTCGCGCGAGAAGATTCTCGCCGCGGCGGCTGATGTTGCCCGGGAATCCGGACCAGGCAGCCTGTCGCTGGATGCCGTCGCCAGCCGTGCCGGCGTGTCGAAAGGAGGGCTCCTCTACAACTTCCCGACCAAGGCCAAATTGATGCAAGGTTTGGTCGAAGGCTATCTGCGTGAGTTCGAGCACGCGCTGGAAGCCGCCCGCACAAATGACAAGGACGAAAATCCCCTGGCCGTCTACATCAGGCTGTCGGCCAATGATTGCGAGGAAAAGCAGCCGTCGGCGTCCTGGATCTTCTCGGCCATCGCCGAGGATCCCGATTTCATGATGCCGATAAAGACCTTCAAGCGGCAGCTTTTCGAGCGGCTGAAAGGCGAAACGCCGGATCTCAAATCGCTATTGATCTGCTATCTCGCCATCGAGGGATTGCGCAGCATGAACCTCTTCGATTCGGATGTCCTGTCGAAAGACGAGCGCGAGTTGTTGGTATCGTCCCTGCTCGAGATTGCCAAATAGGTCGCCCACCCGCTTTTCGGCCAGGCCTGTGCGTCAACGCGGTTCGCCGGCGTCACACAGGGTTCATCGTGCGGCCATAGCGTCTTCCCAGTTCTTTGCTGCAATGCATCTGGAGTGGGACATGGTGGAATAGTTTCCAGCGAGGCGGGCATTCCGAGACCGGATCATCCGCTGGAACAATCGGGCAGCGCGAAGTGGTTCCTGCCCGCCTTCGGCGTGCGCACCGTCGCCCCATTGCAGCCGGAACCGTTCGCCGCCATCGTTCCGGCAACGCCCGACGCAATTTGCTGCTTGCCTGGGTGCTGACGCTGCCGTGCTCGATCACGCTCGGCCCTGAAGGCTTTAGTCTAGCATTTGCTTCCGGCGGCCAGTAGCGGGGTGTCTCCTGGTTGGATTCCGCTGCTCGTTCGACGCGAGAGTTTCGGGATAGCGGCGATCAATTCTTGGGTATAGGCCTGCTGCGGACGATCCAGAACGTCTTCCGTGTTGCCATACTCAACCAGCTTGCCGTGCTGCATGACCGCAACGTGCTCGCAGAGATAACGCACCACGCCCAGATCGTGGGAAATCAGGATCAGCGTCAGCGACAATTCGCGGCGCAGCCGCGCAAAGAGGCCGAGCACCTGGGCCTGGATGGTGACGTCCAGAGCGGAGGTGACTTCATCGGCGATCAAGATCTCGGGCTCCAGCGCCAGCGCTCTGGCGATGCCGACGCGCTGCCGCTGGCCGCCGGAAAGCTGCGTGGTGCGTCGGCCCAGCAACTGGCGTGGCAATTCCACTTTTTCCATCAGCTCGCGGATCCGCTCCGGGATGTCTCTTTCCGGGCAGATGTTCTGTTGCCGCAGCGGTTCGGCCAGAGTTCGCGCAACCGTAAACGCCGGGTTGAGGGACATGAACGGGTCCTGGAACACCATCTGCAGTTTGCGAACCTGCTCCGGTCGGCGCTGCCTCAGTGCGCGATCGAGCGATTGGCCGTCCACCTCGATCTCTCCTTGTTCCGGCTGCACAAGGCCTGCAATAGCCCGGGCTATGGTGCTCTTGCCGGAACCGGACTCGCCGACGATCCCCAGTGCCCCACCGCGCCGCAATGCCAGCGAAACATTGTCGACGGCGCGCACGATTTGCGGCGGCTTGCGAGTCGCCCAGGCTGCAAGGCTCTGCCCTGGGTAGAAGTTCACGCACAGGTTCTTCACCAGGAGATGCGGTTCCGTCGCCACGGGGCAGGCATGCGTGGTCGGCTTCATCAGCGAGGGTTGGGAAGCGATCAGGCGCTTCGTGTATTCATGGGCGGGGTCACGCAGGATCTGATCGACCGAGCCGATTTCCAGCACCGCACCGTCCTTCATGACGACGACGCGGTCGCACATTTCCGCGATCACGCCAAGGTCGTGAGAGACCAGAATGACCGACAGCTTGCGTTCACGCCGGATGCCGCGGAGCAGGTCGAGTATCTGAGCTTGCACCGTGACATCAAGCGCCGTCGTGGGCTCGTCGGCAATCAGCAGTTTCGGTTCGCAGGCAAGGGCCGCCGCGATCATCACCCGCTGACGCATGCCACCGGACAGTTCGTGAGGATAGGCGCCCGCGCGCCTTGACGCGTCCTTGATATGCATGTCTTCGAGCAGTCCGACCGCCCGCGCATTGGCCTGCCGCCAGGATATGCCCTGATGGACCACCATCGCCTCGCCCACCTGACGCCCGACCGTCATGATCGGATCAAGATGCGTCGACGGGTTCTGGAAGATCATCGCCGCTTGCCCGCCGCGCAGCCGGCCCAGCTCGGCATCCTTCATGGCGAGGACGTCGCTGCCCTCGAACATGATCCGGCCCGACTTCACCAGTGCGTTGCCGGCAATCAGCTTGAGGATGGCCCTGCAGGCCACCGTCTTGCCCGATCCGGATTCACCGACGATCCCAAGGACCTCTCCCGCTTTTAGTGAAAAGCTGACGCCGCGCAGGGCGTGGACGTCGCCAAAATTGGTGGCGAAGTCGATGGTGAGGTTCTCGACGCTGACGAGGTCGCTCATCTCAGGATTCCGTGTTCAGGAGGCGGGCGAGACCATCAGCGGTCAACGAGAGGCCCAGCGCCAGAAGGCAGATGGCGATGCCTGGGAAGATCGCAATCCACCATGCGGTCGTCAGGTAGGTCTGCCCATCCGCGATCATGGCGCCCCATTCGGGCGTCGGCGGTTGTACGCCGAGGCCGAGAAAACCCAATGATGATCCGAGCACGATGGCCAGCACGGCATCGGTCATGACGAAGACGATCGATGGGACGATGGCATTCGGCAGGATGTGGAACAGCATGATGCGCAAATGCCCAAAACCCATGCCACGTGCCGCCAGCACGAAATCGACGCCGCGCAGCACCAACGCCTGGCTCCGCACAAGTCGCGCATAGCTGACCCAGTTCACCAAGGTGAGCGAGATGAAGTAGCTCTTGAGGCCGGGTCCCAGCACGGCCACGATGGCGATCACGAGGACGAAATAGGGAAATGATACGGTGACCTCGAGGATGCGCATCAGCGCGGCATCGATCCGGCCACCCAGATAGCCGGCGATAAGGCCGATGATCGTCCCCAGGATGATCGGACCGACGACGCCGAAGAAGGCCATTGCGAGATCGTAGCGTGCGGCAAACAGTGTCCGCGCCAGGACATCGCGGCCGATGGCGTCGGTGCCAAACCAATGCTCGGCGCCAGGTGGTTTCAGCGCCTGCATCACATCGACCTTGATCGGGTCGAAACTGGTCAGCACCGGCGCCAAAATGGCCACGACGATCCAGGCCAAGGTGATGGCGCCGCCAATGATCAAGGTTGCCGGCATCGTCCGGATACGCGCCATGGCCAAGGAGCCGCTGCCCTGCATCACATCGCTCATAATTCCACCCTTGGGTCGAGAATGGCGGTCAAGACATCGACGGCAAAATTCGAAATGACGACACCTACGGCAAGCAGCAGGGCCACCGCCTGGACGACGAACTGGTCGTGCGTGAGAACGCCGCGGATGAGCAGGTTGCCGAGCCCTGGAATGTTGAAGACATTTTCGACAACGACCGTTCCGCCGATCAGGAAGGCGACCACGACGCCCAGCAGATTGACCGTCGGCAACAGGGAATTCCAGAATACATGTCGGGAAAAGATATAGCTTTCCGGCAGGCCCCTGGAGCGGCAGGCGATCGCGTAATCCTTGTCCAGCTGCTGAATGAAGGTCGCGCGCAGATTGCGCGCGAGGATCGGCGTCACCCCGATGCCGATCGTCAGGGCCGGCAGGAACAGATGCCACAGATTGTTGATAAAGGTCGGTCCGTATCCAGAGACGGGGAAGATCTTCAGCCGCAGGCAGAAGCCCATGATCAGCAGCAAGCCGACAAAGTAGGACGGCACGCCGACGCCCGCGACGCAGACGAGACGGATGAGGTGATCGATCCACCGTCCGCGCTGCCGGGCAGCGGTGACCGCGAGCGCGAATGTCAACAGCAGCGAGATGACAAGGCCATAGAGGATCAAGAAAACCGTCGGCGCGATCCGTGCCGCGATGACGCCGCTGACGGGACCCCGGAAGGCGATCGACTGACCGAAATCGCCGCGCAGGCAATTCAGCACGTAATAGAAATACTGCACGGGGATGGGCTGATCGAGACCGTATCGCGCCCGCACGAATTCGATCGCCTCCTGACTGGCCTTGGGGCCAAGCATGAGGCGAACCGGATCGCCGGGTGTCATTTGCAGCAGCAGGAAGGTGATCACACTGATACCCAGCAGCACGGGGATCAACTGTATCGGCCGTCTAAGCACGAAGGAGAATCGATTCATGGTCGGGATCCTGGTGTCAAATCGATGCGAGACGGGGATGAAGTGTCTCGTCCCCGCCTCGCATCCTGTGCCGATCAATCCAGGCTGGTCCCGCCGATGGACGAGAATTGCAGGCCGACGTTCAGGACCAACCCTTTCACGCTCGGAGCGTAGGCGTTGAGCCACGTCGGGTGATAGAGCGCCACCTGCGCCACCTCGTCCACCACGGTCTTCTGGATCTGGGCATAGAGCTCGGCCCGTTTGGCATTGTCCGCCTCACCCGAGGCTTCATCGATCAGTTTGTCGACCGTTTCGTTGTTGTAGCGGGTGTAGTAGGACTTGTTGTCGCCCGCGCCCCAGACGCACCAGCGCAATGCGTTGTCGGGATCTCGCGTCTCGTTGTACCACCAGTTCATTTCCGCCTGATACTCGCCATCGGCGAGGCGGGTCCATGCCTGGGTTGAATCGATCTTGGCAATGTTGACGGTGATGCCGACTTCCGCCAACTGCGCCTGGATCAGTACCGCCGCCTTTTCCTCGTCGGCACTTCCCGCATTCTGGATGAGTTCGAAACTGGCTCCGATCTTGCCGGATTCGGCCAGCAGGGCCTTGGCCTTTTCGACGTCTCGGGCAATGACCGGGAGCGATTTGTCGAAGAAATCGAGCGTAGGGCTCATGATGGAACTGGCCGGCGTGCCGAGACCCAGCGTCACCGCGGCATTGATGGCCGTGCGGTCGATGCCATAGCTGACGGCCTGGCGGAATTTGAGGTCGTTGAAGGGTTCTGCCGAATGGTTGATCAGCATGTCATAGGTGGTGCTCGAAGGTTCAGGGTCGGCCCGGAAGCCGGCGGCCTTCAACTCGGCCATGCGCGGGGCCGGAACTGCGAGGCAGACGTCGAGTTCGCCCGCCTGCAACATCGAGACCCTGGTGTTGTCGTCCGGGACATAGCGGAATTCGACGCCGTCGATCTTGGGCTCGCCTTGGCGGTAATAATGCTCGTTGCGGCCAAGGACCACGCGGTCTCCCGGCTTCAATTCGACGAATTTGAACGGCCCTGATGTGACCGGCGCCTTGGCGAAAGCGTCGTCGCCCATTTTCTCGACCGCTGCCTTCGGCACGATGCCGGTATTCCAGATTTCGGTCAGCGTCAGGAAGGGCGTGAATTTGCGGTCGAGCGTCATCACCACTGTCCTGGCGTCCTTTGCCTCGACCTTGGTCAGGGGCTGAAACGGCGCCGCATAGGCGGAATCCTTCTGGAAGCGCATGCGGTTCCAGCTGAACGCCACGTCCTCGGCCGTGATCGGCGACCCATCGGAAAATTTGGCCTCGCGCAGGTGGAAGGTATAGGTCTTGCCGTCATCCGCGATGTCCCAGCTCTCGGCAAGGCCCGGGCCGACTTCTGTGCGATCGGCATTGGCATGCAGCAGGCGTGCATACATCATGCCCTGGATAAGGATATCGGCTCCGTAAGTGGTTTTGATCGGGTCCAGGGTGAGAACCTCGGCCCCATAGGCCATACGCAGTATCTTGCTGCCGTCAGCATTGGCTCGAAGCAATGTGGCCGGCAATGTCGCGATGCTGAAGCCGGCAAGCGCCGCACTTTTGAGGAATACTCTGCGTCCATGACAATCTCCCATTTTCGTTGATGATGTTCCCGGGGCCGTTCCATGCTTGTTGGTTCAAGCAGTCCTTGTTGGTTAAGCAGTCTTGGTGATGTGGGTAGGTGGTTGGCGCTGGTGCCAGGCGTAGTCGGCCTCAAGCACCGCACCTAGCCGTAGCAGCAGATCGTCGCGTCCGAATGCGGCGACAAACTGCACTCCGATCGGCAGGCCGTTTTGCGTCCAGCCGAGCGGCAGGGATATCGCCGGCGATCCGGTGCCGTTGAAGAGCGCGCTGAACGTCTCCTTCGGCGCCAGATCGGCGAACACCGTATCGATGTCGCGGCCGGGACGATCCGGGTTGTGCGTGCCGAGCAACTCCGGCGAGATCGCGCAAGTCGGCGTCACCAGCACGTCATGGACGGCCAGGAATTCGCCAACCGTCCGCGTGATCTGGTCATAAACAGCGAGGGCCGCGATCAGGCTTGCCGCGTCCAGCGTTCGGCCATGGCGATAGACAGCAAGTGTCGTCTGCTGCAGGCAGGCCTCTTCGACCGGCCGTCGCAGCAAGCCCGCCAACTCGTCGAGCGACTGCGCCGTAGAAGCTGCCCAGATCACTTTCTGTGCCGCCAGATAGCGCTCATAATCGAACACAGGCCCGGCTTCGACGACCTTGTGGCCCAGTTGCTCCAGCCTCTTGCCCGCTTCGAGAACTGCCGCCTTCACCTCGGCGTCGAGCGGATAGCCGGACCAGGACGTTGTGCACAGGGCAATGCGCAAAGCCTTGGGTGGCGTCTTGATCGCCTGGGCATAGCTGGTGGTTGGAGGGACGATCTCATAGCTGTCGCCGGGAAGCGCACCAGACCCCAGATCAAGCAAAGCCGCCGTGTCTCGGATCGAGCGTGTCAGCATGAATGAAATGGCGAGACCCAGCATTGGCGCATTCGATTCCGGCGCGCCGCTGATCCGTCCACGAGACGGCTTCAGGCCGACGACACCACAAAAGGCGGCGGGGGTGCGAATGGAGCCGCCACCGTCGGCGCCTTGCGCGAAGGGAACGATGCCGGCGGCAACGGCCGCGGCTGCGCCGCCGCTCGATCCCGAAACACCCCTGCTGGTATCCCAGGGGTTGCGTGTCGCACCATAGAGGGAGGATTCGGTTGCCGCCGCTATGCCGAATTCCGACGTGGTGGTGCGCCCGATATTGGCAAGGCCGCCGGATCGCATTTTCACCCAGAAGGCGTGATCGTCGCCGCAGATGAAACCCTTGGCAAGAACGCTGCCGAACTCTCCCGGCCGGCCGGCTTCGATAGGGAAATCCTTGGTCAATGTCGGCATGCCGTGGAAAGGTGCTGGTCCGGGAGCGTCGCCCAGCCCCTCGATCGCATCGGCATAGGTTTCGATCACGGCATTGAGTTGCGGATTGACCGCGGCGATCCCTGAAAGGATGCAGTTTCCCAGTTCGCGCGGCGTAACTTCCCGCTTGCGCAGGAGCTCGGCCAGACCAACGCCGTCATAGGCGGCGTATTCCGTCAACTTCATGCGCTTGCCCTGACAGTCCGCGGTTTCAGCAACGGGTGATGCATCGTCATTCTTCGCCTTCTTCTTTGATGTGCCGTGCGACGCGCCGTGGCGGCTTGTGGAAGGTCCGCAGGATTCCGGCGATATCCTCCAGCTCGTTCATCCGCGTCTCGGCCGATTTACCGAGTTTCTCGGCAACGGAATGCGTGAGGAGGTTCAGAACCGAACTTATCGCGGCCGTCGAATCCCAGTACAGGTCGACGCGCGTCGATACTTCGAGCGCCAGTTTTGTGTATTCAGATGCCCAATGACTGTATTTGTCGGTAACGATGATCAGAGGAATCTTTCGGCGCTTGATCTGGGCACACAGCCGAAAGCTCATCGCTGCGTATTCCGCCGTGTCGATCAGCAGCACGCAAGAATTTTCGCCGCTATCGGTGAGGATTTCCGAGAACGTGCCGCCCAAACCTTCGGCAAAGCGGACATCGCTCCGCACCCAGCGCAGACGCGTCGCGAAATCGAGCCCCAATCCCTTCACTGCTTGGAAGCTGACGCAGTTCACGCGATCGCAGGTGCTCAGCAGATGAACGATTTCGGACCACATCTCGCCCTGGGCAAGGCCATAGGCCGCGGTCAAGGCCTGCTGCTCCATCTCCAGGCTGCGAGCCAACCGCTCCTGCTTTTCCCCGCCGATGCGGAAACGCAACTCGGCACTGTCCAGGCCCGGGCCAGCGGCTTTCGGTGCGGAGCGCAGGCCACGCTTCATTTCCTTGAGATCGGTGTAGCCGAGACGCCGTACGAAACGGGTGACGCTTGCCTCGCTTACACCGGCGCCGACGGCAATGGTGGCGCCAGTTTCAAAGGGAATGTCATGGATGTTGGCGAGCAGGTATCGCGCGATTGCCTGCTCGGTCCGGGCGAAATCCAGCCAGCCCTCACGCAACCTGGCTTCCAGCGCACTGGCCACCTCAGTCTCACTGGACACAGTCTTCTCGCCAGGCGTTTTCATCTTCACCGACCGCAACGTCCCTTGGCAGACCTATTTGGAACAGACCGGAAAAGGCCACCCCAGGAAGGGCAGTTCATTTCCAGTCGTGACGCGACGCTAGCACGCGAGAACACGCCATGAAAGATAAATTTTATAGTTTTATATTCCGGTATTTTTATTTCACAGCCGTCCATAATCCCAAAAAGCGTCCCGCGCTGGCGTTGTTCCAGCGCGACTGCGAGCGAACGTGTCTTTGCGCGTCGCGCGGTTCCCAGCTTCGTTTTCCTCCGTGGTTCGGGCTGCCGGGAAAGTGGTTTTAAGCACGAGAATCTGGACATTAGTCTTGACAGAAATACAGATGTTCAATACCCGTCAGGCAATCGAACAAGCCTGCATTATGGGAGGAACGAGCGGTATGGCTTCCAATGTTTCGTTGACGGGCCTTGCCCGCGATCTCGAGGAACGCGCCAGGTCGGGCAAGCCTATCCGTATCGGCCTGATCGGCTCGGGCGAGATGGGAACCGACATCGTCACTCGTGTCGCCCATATGTCGGGCATCGAGATCGGCGCCATTTCCGAACTGAACCTGCCTGCCGCCAGCAAGGCGGTCGATATCGCCTTCCAGGAAACCGGGCATGCGCGCGAAGTGTCCAACGCTTCGGCGATGACCGCGGCGATGGAGGCCGGCAAGGTGGCGGTCACCAACGACGCCAATCTGGTCATCAACAACGATCTGATCGACGTCGTCATCGACGCCACCGGGGTTCCCGCCGTCGGCGCCGAGATCGGGCTGCGCGCCATGGAACATGGCAAGCATCTGGTGATGATGAATGTCGAGGCCGATGTCACCATCGGCGCCTATCTGAAGAGCGAGGCCGACCGGCTCGGCGTCACCTATTCGCTGGGCGCCGGCGACGAGCCGTCCTCCTGCATGGAACTGATCGAATTCGTTTCGGCCATGGGGCATCCGATCGTTGCCGCCGGCAAGGGCAAGAACAATCCGCTCAACATCGACGCCATTCCCCCAGACTATGAGGAGGAAGCCAAGCGCCGGCACATGAATGTGCGGATGCTGGTTGAATTCGTCGACGGCTCCAAGACCATGGTCGAGATGGCGGCGATCGCCAATGCCACCGGCCTGGTTCCAGACAAGGCCGGCATGCATGGCCCGGCGGCGACGCTTGGCGAACTGTCCAAGGTGCTGGTGCCGCAGAAGGATGGCGGCGTGCTGTCGAGGGTCGGCGTCGTCGACTATTCGATCGGCAAGGGTGTCGCGCCCGGCGTCTTCGTCGTTGCCGACATGTCGCATCCGCGCATCTCCGAGCGTATGGAAGATTTGAAGATGGGCAAAGGCCCGTATTTCACTTTCCATCGTCCTTATCACCTGACCTCGCTCGAAGTGCCGCTGACCTGCGCGCGCGTCGTGCTCTACGGCAAGGCCGACATGGTGCCGCTGGCCAAACCGGTGGCCGAAGTCGCCGCCGTGGCCAAGAAGGACATGAAGCCCGGCGAGAAGCTCGATGCGATCGGCGAATATTGCTATCGTGCCTGGATCATGACGACGCCTGAGGCGCGCGCCGCCAAGGCCATTCCCTGCGGCCTGCTGCAGGGCGGCTCGGTCACCACGCCGATCAAGAAGGGCGAGCTCATAACCTACGCGAATGCAGCGCCCGCGGCGGGCTCCAAGATCGCCGAACTGCGCGCCCGCCAGGACAAGCTTGTCTATGGGTCCGTGGGAGCGTGATCATGGCCACAGCCAGCAAAGCCGTCACTGACAGTCGCGCCAATCTGCCCTTCGTCTACCGCCACTACAGCGCCGAGCAGCTCAGGGAGGTGCTCCACAAGATGTACCTGATCCGCCGCTTCGAAGAGGGCGCGGAGGAGTGCTACACGCGCGGTCTCATCCACGGCACCATGCATTTGTCGATCGGCCAGGAAGCCAGCGCCATGGGCATCTGCATGCCGCTTGCCGAGGATGACCAGATCACCTCGACGCATCGCGGTCATGGCCACTGCATTGCCAAGGGTGCCGAGGTCAAGCGCATGTTCGCCGAGTTCTTCGGTAAGACCACAGGCTATTGCAAGGGCCGTGGCGGCTCGATGCACATCGCCGATGTCGGCAAGGGCAATCTCGGCGCCAATGGCATCGTCGGTGGCGGCATCCCGATCGCCGTCGGGGCGGCATTGTCCTCCAAGATGATGAAGACCGGCAAGGTCGTGGTGTCCTTCTTCGGCGATGGCGCCAACAATGAAGGCGCTTTCCACGAGGCGCTCAACATGGCGGCGGTCTGGAAGCTGCCTGTCATTTTCGTCTGCGAGAACAATGGCTATGGCATGTCGACATCGACGGCCCGCTCGACCGCGGTCAAGAACATCGCCGAGCGCGCCGCCGCCTATTCGATGCAGGGCGTCATCGTCAACGGCAACATCTTCTCCGAGGTCGCTGAGGCGTCTCATCAGGCTATCGCCCGAGCCCGCGCCGGCGAGGGACCGACGCTGATCGAGTCCAAGACCTACCGCCATCGCGGCCATTCCAAGAGCGACCGCAACCGCTATCGCACCAAGGAAGAGATCGAGGACTGGATGTCGAACCGCGATCCGATCACCCTGTTCGAAAGCGAGCTCAGGGAATTCGGCTTCATCGACGACAAGGGCATCGAGGCCATTCGCGATGCCGTGGCGCAAGAGATCGCCGAGGGCATCGAGTTCGCCAAGGCGAGCCCATCGCCCGATATCAGCGAGACCGGAAATTACGTGTATACGGAGCAGGCGTGATGGACGCGATGGTGCGTGAACTGAGCTACGCCCAGGCGATCCAGGAAGCCATGGCGATTGCCATGGACATGGACGAACGCGTTTTCCTGATGGGCGAGGATATCGGTGTCTATGGCGGCGCCTTCCAGGTCACCGGCGACCTGGTCGAACGTTACGGCGCTGACCGCGTCATCGACACACCGATTTCGGAACTGGGCGGCGCGGGCGTTGCGGTGGGCGCTGCCCTCACCGGCATGCGGCCGATCTTCGAGTTCCAGTTTTCGGATTTCGCCACGCTTGCCATGGAGCAGATCGTCAACCAGGCGGCCAAGATGCGCTTCATGCTGGGCGGCGAGGTTTCGGTTCCCGTGGTGATGCGCTTTCCCGCCGGTTCCGGCACCGGTGCGGCGGCTCAGCACAGCCAGAGCCTCGAGGCTTGGCTCGGCCATGTGCCGGGTCTGAAAGTTATCCAGCCGGCGACCCCCTATGATGCCAAGGGCATGCTTTTGGCGGCGGTCGCCGATCCCGATCCGGTGATGATCTTCGAGCACAAGCTGCTCTACAAGATGAAGGGACCGGTGCCCGAAGGCTATTACACAGTGCCGATCGGCAAGGCCGATATCCGCCGGGAGGGCCGGGATCTCACCATCGTCGCCACCTCGATCATGGTGCAGAAGGCGCTCGACGCGGCTGCCGCGCTGGAGAGCGAAGGCATCGACGTCGAAGTCGTCGATCTCCGGACCATCCGGCCGATGGACAAGCAGACCGTCATCGACAGCGTCAAGAAAACGTCGCGGCTGCTATGCGTCTACGAAGCGGTCAAGACGCTGGGCATCGGCGCCGAAGTCAGTGCCATGATCGCCGAGAGCGAGGCTTTCGATTATCTCGATGCGCCGATCGTGCGGCTGGGCGGCGCCGAAACGCCGATCCCCTACAATCCGGAACTTGAGAAAGCGACGGTGCCGCAGGTTCCCGACATCATCACCGCCGCGCGCGACCTCGTGAAAGGGGTTCGCTGAGAAATGCCGACCGAAGTCATTCTTCCCAAGGTCGACATGGACATGGCGACCGGACAGATCTCGCGCTGGTTCGCCGAGGAGGGCGCGCACGTCAAGAAGGGCGATGTGCTGTTCGAGATCGAGACCGACAAGGCGGCGATGGAGATCGACGCGCCGGCCAGCGGCGTCCTGCGCGATGTCAGCGGCAAGGAAGGTGTCGATATTGCGGTCGGCGCTGCCGTCGCGTGGATTTATGCTGACGATGAGGCTTATGGGGCTGATGTCGCTGCGACAAAGCAGGACAAAGCGCCAATCTCCCCACCCGTGGGGGAGATGTCGGCGAAGCCGACAGAGGGGGGCACTGCCCCGCCAACGTCGCATGCTGTCACGCCCCCCTCTGCCCTGCCCTCTTTGCCGCCACTTGGCATCTCCCCCACGAGGGGGGAGATTGGCCAATCGCCATCGGCCGGCCGTGCAACACCGCTTGCCCGACGCCTGGCCCGCGAGGCGGGTCTTGCCCTTGCCAGCATTGCCGGCACCGGTCCGCATGGCCGGGTGGTGAAGGCGGATGTCGACGCGGCGATTGCCGGTGGAGGTGCCCAGGCGGCGCCTGCCGCCAAGGCTCCTGCTGGCGCTCCTGCGCCTGCGGTGAAGGCGATGTCGGACGAACAGGTGCTGAAACTGTTCGAACAGGGCTCCTACGACCTCGTCCCGCATGACAACATGCGCAAGACCATCGCGCGCCGCTTGGTCGAGGCCAAGACCACCATCCCGCATTTCTACCTGACGCTCGACTGCGAGCTCGATGCGCTGCTGGCGCTGCGCACGCAGATCAATGCGGCTGCCCCGGTAAAGAAGACCGATAAGGGCGACGCTCCGGCCTACAAGCTGTCGGTCAACGACATGGTCATCAAGGCCATGGCCATGGCGCTGAAGGCGGTGCCGGATGCCAATGCCTCATGGACCGAAAGCGCCATGGTCAAGCACAAGCATGCCGATGTCGGCGTTGCCGTGTCGATCCCGGGCGGCCTGATCACACCGATCATTCGGCATGCCGACGAAAAGACGCTGTCCACCATCTCCAACGAGATGAAGGATCTGGCCAGCCGTGCGCGCAGCCGCAAGCTGAAGCCGGAAGAGTATCAGGGCGGCACCACGGCGGTGTCCAACCTGGGCATGTTCGGCATCAAGGATTTTGCCGCCGTCATCAACCCGCCGCATGCGACCATCCTGGCGGTCGGCGCCGGCGAGGAGCGGGCAGTGGTCAAGAACGGCGAGATCAAAATCGCCACCGTGATGTCGGTGACGCTGTCGACCGACCATCGCGCTGTCGATGGCGCGCTGGGTGCCGAACTGCTGGTCGCCTTCAAGAACCTCCTTGAAAATCCGATGGGCCTGCTGGTCTGATCCACCAAGCAGAAGCCGGCGCCGAATGATGCGCCGGCTTAAAACAGAAACGACTTGTCAGGCGCCGACCCTTGACCCATGTTCTATCTGGATTGCGATCCAGGGAGGCCAAATATGCCTGCATTCGACCCATCTGACGTCAAAACCCTGTTCGGCAAGGTCATGGGCGCGTCGCCATCCGATATCAAGCTGGTGGCGCAGCGCCTGCACGACCACGCCTTCGAGCCGCGCATGTCGGCGGAGGAGACCAGGCAGCTTGTCGCCAGCCTCGGCTATGACAGCCTGGACGCGTTCTGCGCCGATATCGGCTTGCCCACGCATATCGCCGAGCGCTGGAGCCGTTTTGGTGTTTCCGGCGAGATGAAGCAGGTTTTCACGCTGTTGGCGGCGCAGCGCAAGCGGGTGGCCGAGGCGATCGCCGAATTCGAATCCATGACCCATGTCGGTGTCGAGGATTTTTTGCGCGAGCGCGGGCTCATTTAGCGGGAAACACGGGTAGCGGGAAACGCCGGGGCCAGTCGAACCGGCTCAGCCGCCCTTGGCAAGCAGCGCCGTGGCGGTATCGCTGTCGGTGATCAGCACGTTGGTGTCGACGGCTTTCAGCGCGGCGAGGATCGCCGCGACCTTGCGCTTGCCGCCCGCGGCGAGAACCACATTCGGCACGTTGCTAACCACATCGAGATCGATGGCCATGACGCGGCTGTTGACCTCGTGGTCGACCAGCCCGCCGGCGGCATTGACGAAATAGCACAGCATGTTGGCAACCGCGCCCTTTGCTTTCAGCGGAGTGATCAGCGATGACGGCACGATGCCATGCCGGAAGATGGTGGCGTCGGGCGACATGTCGCCGACGGTGAGCAGCGCGATGTCGGCGGCGGCCGCGCGTTGGCGTACATCCTGCAGGGTCGGCTGCGCCCAGAGGAGATCGCGCAGCGAGGAATTGTCGACCGTCACCGGCGCGGTGATCTGGTAGCTGTCGACCTCGAAGACGTCTGCGACCTTGGCAGCAACGATGGATGGATTGATCCATTGCGAATGCGGCAGGCTGCCGACGAGCGCCACCACGCAGGCACGCTTCAACTGCCGACGAGCAAGGAAGCCGAGGCTGGCATGCAGGGTCGCGCCGCCACCGATCGCCAGCGTCATGCCGTCCTGCATCTGCTCGCCGAGATAGGCCGCGACGGCATGGCCGATGGCCTTCTCCAGATGGTCATGCGCCGAAGGCGTAGGGATGACGACGGCGGCATTCAGACCCCAGCGCTTTTCCAGTTCCCGCTCGAGCGCCACCTGCCCGGCGGTCGGTGCGTTGATCATGGTGACGACAATGCCCTCGGCGGTGCAGGAGGCCAGCGTACGCATGACCTTCACCCTGGAGACATCGAGCTTTTCGGCGATCTGTTCCTGGGTAAAGCCTTCGACATAGTAGAGCCATGCCGTCTTGACGGTAAGGTCCGACGAGACCATCGGCAGGCGAGCCTGTCTGGGTTTTTCTGGGGTCATCGGTTTCTGTCCCTCATGAGCCGTGGCCTGATCGGTGCTCATCAAGGAAACACCGGCCGGATGTCAATTGATGCCGATCGCAGGCGCGTCGATTGTCGCACAGTTTTGTTCATTTGTAATTGACATCGTACATATGAACATATTTTGTGGGTTTCACGCGCTGTGTCATCCACCAGTCATATGCGCCGTGCAGGGAGGAAGAGACGGGGAGCCGGCCAGAGCCGGACCGGTCATGCACAGAAAGACAGGAGGTCTCATTGAAGACGCACTTCATCAAGCTGCTGGCCAGCCAGCTGGCGCTCGCGGCAACTTTGTTTGCCGGCGTGGCAAACGCCGAAACACTGACGCTCTATACGTCCCAGCCGGAAGCCGACGCGGCCAAGACCGTGGATGCCTTCAAGAAGGCGCAGCCGGGTATCGATGTGAATATCTATCGCTCCGGAACGAGCGATATCCTGACCAAGATGGCGGCCGAGTTTGCCGCCGGCAGCCCGCAGCCCGACGTGCTTCTGATCGCCGACGCGGTCTCGATGGAGCTGTTGAAGAAGGACGACCGGCTGCTGCCCTATCCCGAGGCAAAGCTCGACGGCATCGAAGCGGATGCCTATGATGCCGACAAGACCTATTTCGGCAGCAAGCTGATCACCACCGGCATCGTCTACAACACCGCGGCGACCGAGAAGCCGCAGCATTGGGCCGATCTCGCCAAACCAGCCTATGCCGATGGCCTGGTCATGCCGAGCCCGCTCTATTCGGGTGCCGCCGCCTACCTGCTTTCAGGCTTCGTCGGTGATACCAATTATGGCTGGGATTTCTTCCAGAAGCTGAAGACCAACAACACCGTCAGCGTGCGCGGCAATGGTGCGGTGCTGAAGTCGGTGGCATCGGGCGAGAAGCCCTATGGCATCCTCGTCGACTTCATGGCGATGAACGCCAAGAAGAAGGGTTCCCCGGTCGAGTTCGTGTTCCCCTCGGAAGGTGTGCCGGCAGTGACCGAACCGGTCGCCATCATGAAGACCGCCAGGAATGTCGATGGCGCCAAGAAGTTCGTCGACTTCATTCTTTCCGATGACGGCCAGAAGCTGGCGCTTTCGATGGGCTATCTGCCGGCGCGTGCCTCGGTCGGCCGCCCCGAATGGCTGCCGGAAGGCGTCAAGGTCAAGGTGATGTCGTTCGACACCAAGGCAATCGTCGCCAAGACCGACGCCGACAAGGCGAAGTTCTCGGAACTGTTCGGCGGCTGAGCCGGCAATCCAGTCGGCATGCCCCCCTAGCGGCATGCCGACTGCGAAATCCGAGCGCATCGGCTGATCGATCCCAGGAAAAGCAATCATGTCAACACGGATCAGGGAAAGCCGGGGCCAGGAAATGGTCCTGACGGCGGCGGTGGCCATCGTCATCGTCCTGCTTTCGCTGCTGCCGATGCTGCGCCTGATCAAGGAGATCGTGGCACCCGGCGGCACGCTGTCGACTGTCGCGATAAAGGCGGGGCTCACCAGTCCGGCGACCTGGATCGCCACCTGGCACACACTGGTCGTCGGCGTCGGCGGCACCTTGCTTGCGGTGCTGTCGGGAACGCTGGTGGCCGTCCTCGTCACTCTGACCGATATCCGCGCTCGCAGCGCCATGGTGCTCTGTTACGTCATGCCCTTGATGATCGCACCCCAGGTGACGGCGCTGGCCTGGCTGCAGCTGTTCGGCCCGGCAAGCCCATTCCTCAAGCTGTTCGGGGCGGCACCGCCGCTCGGCGCCAAAAACCCGCTCTATTCGACCTCGGGCATCATCCTGCTGCTTGGGGTGCAGTACGGCCCGCTGGTCTTCCTGCTGGTGCGCGCCGGCCTGCGCAAGCTGCCGCGCGAATTGATCGAAGCGGCGCGGGCGGGCGGTGCCGGCTGGTTCACCGTGCTGGTCACCATCGTGCTGCCGTTGATGACGCCCTCGATCATGGCCGCCGCCGCACTTGCCTTCGTCTCCTGCGTCGGCAATTTCGGCATTCCGGCCTTTCTAGGCATTCCCGCCAACTATCTCGTGCTGCCGACGCTGATCTATCAGAAGCTGGCCGGCGGCGGTCCTGCCGTGCTCGGCGAAACCGCGTTCCTGTCGGTGCTGATCGGCATCATCGCCATGGCGGGCATCCTTGCCCAGGAGATCATGAGCCGCCGCCGGGACTATCGCATCAGCTCCACGTCGCTGGCGGCTGAGCCATACGAACTCGGCCGATGGCGGCCGGCCGTGCAGGCTGGCATGTGGCTGCTGATCGTTGTTGTGCTGTTCCTGCCGCTGTTCGGGCTAGTCTTGACATCGCTGGTGCCGGGCTATGGCATCGCGCTCACCGCCAAGACGGCAACCTTCGACAATTATCGCTTCGTGCTGTTCGAGCATGACGCGGCCAGCCGTGCCTTCTTCAACAGCTTCTGGCTGTCGATCGCGGCGGCCTTCTTCGCGGTTCTGGTCGCAGTGCCGATCGGCTATCTGATCGCCTGGGGCAAGCAGCGCTGGGTGCGGCTGCTCAATCTGTCGGTGGAACTGCCCTATGCTCTGCCCGGTGTGGTGCTGGCGATCGCCTCGCTGCTCATGTTCCTGCGGCCGATCCCGCTGACCGGCATCCAGCTCTACAACACGGTCTGGATCATCCTCTACGCCTATCTCGCCCGTTTCCTGGTGCTGGCGCTGCGGCCAACCATTAGCGGCTATCACCAGATCGACCGGGCGCTGGAGGAAGCGGCGCAAGTGGCAGGCGCCGGGCTGTTCACCCGCATGCGCACGATCATCTTTCCCTTGGTGGCACCGGCGGCGATCGCCGGCGGCCTGCTGATCTTCATGACGGCCTTAAGCGAACTTACCGTTTCGGCACTGCTGTGGTCGTCGGGCTCGGAAACGATCGGCGTGGTGATGTTCTCCTTCGAGCAGGGCGGCGATTCCAACTATGCGGCGGCGATGTCCGTCATCACCGTGGCGGTCACTTTCGTGCTGATGCTGGTGACCAATCTGCTTGCCCCCTACCTTCCGACCGGAGTGCTGCCATGGCGCGATTGAGCCTGGACAATGTGACCAAGAGCTTCGCCAATTTCGATGCCGTCAAGGACGTGTCGATCGACGTCGCCGACGGCGAGTTCCTGGCAGTGCTCGGCCCTTCCGGCTGCGGCAAGACGACGTTGCTGAGGCTCGTCGCCGGATTCGAGAAAGTGACGTCGGGCGAAATCCGCATCGGCAGCGAGGTCGTGTCGGGCAAGGGCGGCAGCGTCGCGCCGGAAAAGCGGCGCGTCGGCATCGTCTTCCAGAACTATGCGCTGTGGCCGCATATGACGGTGGCCGAGAACATCGGCTATTCGCTGAAGGTGGCGAAGCTCGACAAGGCCGTCGCCCGCCGGAAGGTTGAAGACGCACTGGCCCTTGTCGATCTGCAAGGGCTGGGCGAGCGTCGGCCGGCCAATCTTTCCGGCGGCCAGCGCCAGCGCGTGGCGCTGGCGCGCTGCCTTGTCGCCGCGCCCTCGCTGGTGCTGTTCGATGAGCCGCTCGCCAATCTCGACGTGCATCTGAGGGCATCGATGGAGGACGAGTTCGCATCCTTCCACAAGCGCACCGGCACCACTATCGTCTACATCACCCATGATCAGGCCGAGGCGATGGCATTGGCCGACCGCATCGCGGTGATGGATGGCGGGCGCCTTGCCCAGCTGGCGACGCCGCGCGAGCTCTATCATGAGCCGGCAAATGAAATGGTCGCATCCTTCATTTCGCAAGGCATCTTGCTGCCCGCCGACGTGCTGAGCGCGGAGCAGGCGGGCCACTGCAAGGTCCGGGTTCTCGGGACTGAGCTGATTGTCCGCTGCCGGCCAGGCGAGCGGCCGCGCGCTGGCGCCAAGATCTGCTGCCGGTCGGCTGATCTCGACGTGTCGCCGGACGGTCCCGGCTTCGACGGCCTGGTCAAGCGGGTGATCTACCAGGGTGGCTCGGCGCGCATCGAATTCACGCCTTCGACCAGCCTCGATCTCACCTTGCATTTCGAACAGCCCGATCCGGTCGTGCTGGAGAGCGGAGCCCAGGCGCGTCTGCGGATACGCTCCGGCTGGCTGATCCCGGCGGCGGGGGCAGCAGCGTGATGATGCTCGACCTGCTCGGCGGCTTTGGCGAAAAGGGCCGCACCAGCCTTGCTGTCAGCAGCGGCAAGGATCGCATCCTGCTCGACGTCGGCATCAAGGTCGGCGCCTCGGGGGCGGACTACTATCCGGTGCTGAACGGGTCGGCCGCCGACATCGATGCGCTGTTCGTCTCGCATGCGCATGAGGATCATATCGGCGCGCTGAGCTGGCTGCTGTCGCGCGGCTATGCCGGCCCGATCTTCATGACGGCCGAGACCCGAGAGGAGGCCCCGGCCACGCTTGCCGGCTATGCTGAGCCGGAGGATTTCAGGCGGTTCCCTTTTCCCGAAGATCGCATCGAATTGTTCGAACCCGGCGATACGTTGAACAGCGGCAACCTCACGATCCGGACGGGACGCTCCGGGCATGTCGTGGGCGGCGTCTGGTTTGCCGTGGACGACGGCGAGAGCCGCGTTGCCTATTCGGCCGACGTGGTGCCGGACAGCAATGTCTTCGTCATGGACACGATCCCGCACTGCGACCTGCTTGTCCTCGATGCTTCCTATGGCGCCGATCCGGTGCCGGGGGCGGCGCGGGCGCTCGAAATCTCGCAGTGGGTTGCGAGGCATTCGGGCGGGTGTCTTTTGCCGACGCCGCTCTCGGGTCGGTCGCTGGAGCTGACCGCGGCCTTGCCTGGGCCATTCGCGATCCATGCCGGCATGCGTTCGTCGCTGGAAGCGCAGATCGGCGCCACCGCATCCCTGTTGCCAGGTGTCTCAGAACTCTTGCTTCGCCGCCTGCAAGACGCAGCCGACTGGACCGATGCCGATCCCCTGCCGCCAATGCCGTTGCTGGCGGATGACGGCATGGGTGAGGCCGGCCCGTCGTCGCGCCTCTTGCCGCGTGCCGACCATTCCGGTTTTCCGGTGCTGCTTACCGGCCATCTGCCGTCAGGTTCGCCGGGCGATCTGTTGCACAAGGCCGGCCGGGCGGACTGGGTGCGCATGCCGACCCATCCGACGCTGTCGGGCAATGTCGACATCTGGGAGAAGGCTGGCCGTCCCGCCGCACTCGGTCATTCCTGCACGCCGGACCTTCTCGGCGATCTGCAAACCCACATCCCGTCGCTGCGGACTCAATGCCGCACTGGCCAGCGCATAGTGGTGTCGGAGGCAAGAAAACGATGAGAATTCTGATCTGCAACGACGATGGCATCGAAGCGCCGGGGCTTGCCCGTCTGGTCAAGGCCGCCAGCGCGTTGAGCGACGATGTCTGGGTGGTCGCGCCCGACGGCAAACGCACCGCTGCCGGCTCGTCATTAACGATTGCCAGGCTGTTGACCATGCGGCGCGTCAAGCCGAACTGGTACTCCTGTTCCGGCACCCCGGCCGATTGCGTGGTAAGCGCTATGACCTGGCTGTTCGCCGATTCCGAGAAACCGGGCCTTGTGCTGTCGGGCGTCAACGATGGCCGCAACGTTGCCGAGGACCTTGCCTATTCCGGTACGCTCGGCATTGCGCGGGAGGCGACTTTCTGGGGCGTTCCAGCCATCGGCTTCTCCCGCGTGAAGAATCCTGATTTCACCGATGGCGACGACCAATGGCTTGGCGCGTTGATCGCTTCATTGTGGCAATCGCGCGCCGACTGGGCCGCTGAGGGTCATTGGCTGAGCGTCAACCTACCAACGGCGCTGCCGGCCGAAATCCGGCAGCCGCGCATCGGTCGCGACAAGATCGCCCGCAAGGCCGAGATCGTGGAAAGCGATGGCGATCGTACAGTCATCACCGTGCCGCGCGGTCGGGCCCATGACAGCCAGCCGGGCGACGAGAACGAGGCAATCGATGCCGGCTTCATCAGCATCAACCGGCTGAACTGGTTTGGCGAGACACGGCTGGACGAGCGGTTTCTGGACAGGGTTCCGGGTCAGCGGCAAACTGGCTGACCTCAGGTTTTCAATCGGATTGTAGAGGTGGTTTGAGTCGCGCCATACCTCACCGCCGCTGATCCGCGCGTCGTCTTCCGATCACCAACCTGTCAGCGGTTAAATCAAGCCAATCCACTACCTATGCTTGAAGCCGCCGCCATTTCATTCCACATCGGTGAGGATGAAGGGCGAGACAGGAGAACGGCGGCGGCATCTGCTGTGGGCTTTGCCCGCATCGCTGATCCTGCACGCGCTCATCGCGGCGTTTCTGGTCTATGGCCTGCCGAGACAAGAGCAACAGCCGGCTCAGCAGGAACAGCCCGTCAATGTCGCGATCGTGCCGCCACCCGAGAAGCCCAAGCCGAAACCTGCTCCAAAGCCACCGGAACCAACACCTGAAAAGAAGGCTGAAAAGCCGCCTGAACAAAAGCCGCCTCCGGAACCGCCGAAACCGCCAGATGACCAGATTCTGAAGCGCGTTTTCGAGTACGGCCAGAAAGATACCGGGCCGGAGAAATCGCTCGACGGAAGCAGCGCTAAGCCCAACACGCCGTCGCCGGCCAAGGATGAGGCTGCGAAGCCGCCTGTAGCACCGACACCCGCGCCGACCCAGCCCGCCCCGGCTGCAACGCCACAGCAGAAGGCGGAGCCCAGCAAGCCTGACGAGAAGCCGGCCGCCGTTGCGCCGGACGAAAAGCCCGCGCAAAGCGAGGAGAAGCAGGCGACCGAGGACACTGAAAAACAGCAGCCGGACAAACAGGAACTCGCACCGCAACCCGCCGAAAAGCAAGCCGTCATGACGCCAAAGCCATTGGCGGCTGAGACCGGTGACAAGCCGGCGCCTCCAGCCTCGACTGGAAAGGCAAAGCCCAAACCCAAACCTGCCAAGACAATGACGTTCAAACCCGCAAGAGCTTTCAAGGCGCCGATCGGGAATGCTGGAAGATCAAATCCCACCAACAACGCCGTTGCAGGATCACCGATCTATTCCGGCCTTCCGGGCGTCAGAAAGCTTTACTCGCAAGGGGCAACCGGCAATGCGTTCGCCACAAGCTCCATGGAGAATGTGCCGCGCGGTCAGCGCGTGGCCACCCTTTGCGGCAACGTTCTGAGCCGGGAACTGCAAACTGCCGACTATACGGTCAAATGGGTGCCAACCATCACGCTGGACAAAGGCAATGTTCTCAATCCTCCGCAGGCCGCCTTCAGCACCAGAAACGCCTGGTACAATCTAAATTTCCGATGCGAAGTCGACGCCGATGCGACGAGGGTTCTGTCCTTCAACTTCCGTGTGGGCTCATTGGTGCCGCCTGGCGAATGGGCCAGCCGTGGATTCACAAAGTATCGTCTAAACTAGGCGGGCACACCAAACCTGGCCAATTGCCGGTTAACTTCTTGCCAGTCGGCGCAGACGAAATCGGCACCGGCAGCCGTCAGCCGCGCAGCGTGCTCGGCATAGGTATGGCCGCCACCGGTGTAGCCGATCGCCGTCATGCCGGCGGCGACCGCGCCCTGAATGCCGAAGGGCGAGTCCTCGATGACGATGCAGTCAACGGGATTGGCGCCAATCTTGTCCGCCGCGAAGAGGAAGATGTCCGGCGCCGGCTTGCCGTTCTTGACCATCGAAGAGCTGTAGATCGCATCGCCGAAGAAACGCGCCAGCCCGGTCACGGCAAGGCTGTGGTTTATGCGCTCCACGGAGGAGGACGAGGCGACACAGCGGTCGCCCGCGAGCGTCTCCAGAAACGTAGTGATTCCCGGTGTCGGCTTCAATTCCTGCGAGAACAGCACCTTGGTCTCGGCCCAGATATCGCCGTCAGCCGCCGCCGGAAACTGGTGCCCGGTCAAATCCCTGATCCTGGCGATGATATCGGACTGCTTCATGCCGATGCATTGGGCGATGATGCTCGTGTTGACGCCGGGCATGCCGTGCTTTTTGTAGACGCGCTCATAGGCGCGGGCGGCCAGAGGCTCGCTGTCGACAAGAACGCCGTCGCAATCGAAAATAATAGGCCTTGGTCGCGCCACGCGTTTCCCTCTCGAGTCAATTTGCGCACATCGCTATCGGCAAAAAGTCAAATGTTCAATAGCGTGTGCGTTTTGAGGGCGCGAAGAGCGATCTCAAAGCTGGCGCAACGCATCGCTCGCACGGGAAGCCCCGAGCGCCCGTTGCATGGCTTGCCGGGACTGCGCGCGATCCGGGGTGATCCAGTTCGGTTCGGCGCCGAGAAAGCGGTCGAGGAAAGCCACCGCATAGGCCGGCATCTCGGTCACATTCTCGCGATAGGACCACCACGTGCGCAAATCGTCGGCGCATTTGTCGATGCCGGGTGCCGTGCCAAATTCCTGTTCGTGGATCGCCGAAATCACCGAGACGCAGTAGTTGGTGTAGAGGAAACCCTCCGGCCAGAAGCGGACGATTTCCAGCGTGCCGGCGTTCGTTTCCGTCTCGATCAGCTGCGTGAGGCCGGAGATTTCTTTTGCCGGCGCCTGTTTTATCAACTCGCGCAGCACGAGGCCGGCGGCAAAGACGATGAAGTCGGCGCGGTCGATCGCGGCGAAGCGCTTCTGCGCCTCCATGATCTCGACCCAGTCGAGAAAGGCCCTGGTGAGCTTGGCCTCGTCGATCTCGAAGCGCACGCCGAACGTGTCCGAGACCACCTTGGCGCTGCCGCGAAAGGTGGCGCGGAACCAGCGCAGCTGCCGCAGCCGATGGCGAAGATCCGGCATCAAGGCCAGTTCGTCCCTGAAGGGCAGATCCATGTTCCTCGTATCCTGTTTCCCGGTCAGCCTAGCACAATGGCGCCACGGCCGAAATCGGTCAGCGTCCCTGTGGATGACCGCAGCCGAGGCCAATATCATACATATTGACATTCTCGGAAACAAATGTTCTCACTTTGCTGTTGTCACGCGCCGGTCCAAGGTGCGGTTCAACTGAGGCTTCGGGAGGAGAACCGAATGGCGATTTGGCAGTGGGGACTGCTTCTGCTGGTTATCGTGTGGGCGTTGCAGTCGCTCGGCGTCTGGCTGCAGATGCGGCACTATTCGGATGTCTTCAGGGGCGTCACCGACCAGTACAAGGACGGCTTCGTCGGAGCCGGCAATTTTCGCGGTCGGTTGGCCAAGGGCACCATCGCGCTCGTCGTGGTGACGCCTGATCTGGTCGTGCGCCGCCTGATGGTGATGAGCGGCCGTTCCGTCTTCACCAAGTTCAAAAGACATGAAGAATTCGAGGGTGTTCCCCTCGATAAACTCCGGTCCAACCCTGCAATCATGGGGGAGGGGGAACCCGGTGTGGCCGAGGCCGTGAAACGGGCGATCGAGCAGATCGACAAGACACGGTCGGAGCCGGGGAAGAAGCCGGGCCTGTCCGGCTTGAACATAGCAAGGGCTTAGGGCCGGAGGATTTCGGGCTCTAAATCAAAAGGATAGAGGACGCCGCGCACCGACTGGGATCAACCGGCGGGTGGCATAAGGAGGAGAAATGTCTGTATTTTCGTTGTTGGCGCAGCATGCCGACATGGCCGTGCACAATCTGCATGTCGCAGGTGCCATGGTCTCGGATGCCGCATTGCATGGCAAGCTCGCAGTCGAGCATGCCTCCGACCATCTCGTTGTCCTCGCACAAGCGGACAGCGGACCGATCACCGTCGATCAGTTCAAGGAAAAGCTGAAGGACGTCCAGCAGGAAGAGCAGCTCGGCTGGCTGACCGCCATCGGCAAGTACTTCATCGGCATCTTCCAGAAGGGCGGCGAGGTCTTCGCCGGCTTCGTCACCGGCATCATCCCGACGCTGGTGGTGCTGATGACGGCCTTCTACGCCGTCACCGAACTGGTCGGCGAAGAGCGTGTGCACGGCCTGGCGCGCGGCGCCGGCCGGATCGCGCTGACGCGCTACACGCTGTTGCCGCTGCTGGCGGTGTTCTTCCTCACCAATCCGATGGCCTATACGTTCGGATCGTTCCTGGAAGAAAAGCACAAGCCGGCCTTCTATGACGCGGCCGTGTCCTATGTGCACCCGCCGCTCGGCCTTTTCCCGCACATCAATCCCGGCGAGTATTTCGTCTGGGGCGGCATTCTCGTCGCGCTGCTGGAGCTGGAAAAGAAGGGCGTCGTCGTCGCCGGCTACCACGTCAAGGTGGCGATCTGGTACGCCATCGTCGGTCTCGTCGTCATCCTGCTCAAGGGCATGCTGACCGAACGCATCACCGCCATCATGGCACGCCGCCAGGGCGTCGAGCTGTAAGGGCGGGGAGGACATCATGGCCAAGACATATAAAGCCGTAAAGATCTCCCAGGGCAAAACCGGCTGGGGTGGCCCGCTCATCATCGAGCCGACCGAACAGCGCAGCAAGGTGGTTTCCGTCACCGGTGGTGGCATTCACCCGGTGGCGCAGCTTATTGCCGACATGACCGGTGGCGAAGCCGTCGACGGCTTCAGGGCGCCGCCGATCGAAAGCGAGATGGCGGTTGTCGTCGTCGACTGCGGCGGCACCGCACGATGCGGCGTCTATCCGCGCAAGCGTATTCCGACCGTCAATCTGACGCCGGTCGGTCAATCCGGGCCGCTGGCCCAGTTCATCACCGAGGACATCTACGTTTCGGGCGTGAAGCCGGCCAACATCACAATGGCGGACGGATCCGAAACGGTCACGACTGCAGGGGGAGCAGCAGCGATGAGTTCAAGCAACAATGCGGCCGCAGCACCACAGCCGCTGCCGAGCGAAGGTGGGCTGATCGGCCTCATCAGCACGATCGGCCGCGTCATGGGACGTATCGTCGGCATCTTCTTCAATGCCGGCCGCCGCACCATCGATCAGGTCATCCGCAACGTGCTGCCGTTCATGGCCTTCGTGACCATGCTCATCGGTCTGATCCTGTATACCGGCATCGGCGATGTGCTGGCGCAGCCGATGGGTCCGCTGGCCAACAACATCGTCGGCCTGCTGATCATCTCGGCGATCTGCGGCCTGCCGTTCCTGTCGCCCATTCTCGGGCCAGGCGCTGTTATCGCGCAGGTCATCGGCGTTGCCATTATCGGCCCGCAGATTGCCAACGGCACGATTTCGCCGGCAATGGCACTGCCGGCGCTGTTTGCCTACAATACCCAGGTGGGCTGCGACTTCGTCCCCGTCGGCCTGGCGCTCGGTGAGGCCAAGCCGAAGACGATCGAAATCGGCGTTCCGGCGGTGCTCATCAGCCGCCAGATCATGGGTCCGGTCTCGGTGCTGATCGCCTGGGTCGTCAGCCTGATCGTGTTCTAAGGCAATTCCAGGGAAAAGCGCACAATGCTTTCCCTTGGAAATTGCGTCAAAACAAAGAGATAGAGCGGTTCACCGCTCTAGGGAAAGTTGAGAAAATGAGGTTCGCCATATGACGGTTCTGCTGAGAACACGGGTCACTGCCATCGGCCCCGAAGTGGCGGACCTTGCCGAAGGGGGCGTGGTCATCCTGTTTGCGGATGGCTCGCCGCCGGAGCTTGCCGAGGTTTCGGTGCTCCACAAGGCGGAGCAGGGACCAAGTGACGGAGCGCCCGCCAAGGGCGCTTCGATCACCCTCGGCCCGGTTGCCGCTGTTATCACAGCGGTCGGCTCCAGCGCGTGGAGCAAGGTGCTGGAAATGGGTCATGTCGTCATTTCGTTCAACGGCGCTACCGAGCCCGAGAGGCCGGGCGAGATCTGTGCGTCGCAAGTCGACCCGCAAGCGCTCGTGGCCGCCCTGAAGACCGGCGCGATCATCACCATCGCCGCCTGACAGCATTCGCGCCGACGCCTATGTTGGGAGCGGCGCCCAAAACCAGAGTAATTGCCATGGAACGCTCGACCATCGTCAGAGTGCATGAAGGTTTGCACGCCCGTCCCGCGACGCGGTTCGTGAAGCTCGCCAAGGGCTTCGAATCCGACGTCGAACTGGTCAAGGACGGCAAGGCGGTCAGCGCCAAGAGTTCGGTCAAGCTGATGCTGCTGGCGGTCAAGGAGAACCAGGAAGTCACGGTGCGGGCGAATGGCGCCGATGCCATCGAGGCACTCGAGGCGCTGATCGGCTATCTCGAGAATCCGCGGGCCGGCCTCGATGATGAAGCGGAGGCGCAGAGCCCGGCGAACGATGCCGGGCAGGAAGCGGCACCCGCGCCCGGATCCGTGCCGGCGGCATCTGGCGGGGCAAACCGCCTGCGTGGCGTGGCCGCCAGCGAAGGTTTCGCCATCGGCCCGGCCTTTGCGCATTTTCCACCCGATATCGCCGGACAGGGCCGCGTGTTGCGGGCCGAGGAGATAGAAGGCGAGATCCACAGGTTCCGCACGGCCGTCGGCGCGGTCCAGGCCCGTATGGATCATGCGTTGGCGCAGGACAGCCTGTCGGCTGGAGACCGCGGCATCGTCGCGGCGCTGCGCGATATCGCCGCCGACGACAGCCTGACTGGTGAGGCCGAGGGCCTGATCAAGGGCGGCAATGACGCGGTCTCCGCCGTCATCACCGCCGCCTCCACCATCGCCGCCGAATTCAGCGCGGTCGACGATCACTATCTCAACGCGCGGGCGGATGACGTTCATGCGGTCGGGCGGCAGATCTGCCTCGTGTTGCTGGGCCAAGACGATGTCAGCCTCGAAAACATCCCCGAAGGCGCTATCCTGATCGCCGACGACATCGGCGCCTGGGATCTGGCACGCGCGCCGCTGAAGCGCATCGGCGGCGTGGTGTGCGGCCATGGCGGCGCCACCTCGCACATCGCCATCATTGCCCGCTCGCACGGCATTCCGGCAGTGCTCGGCCTCGGCGGCCAGGTCAATGCCTTGCGCATCGCGCGAGAGGTCGCGCTCGATGGCAATGCCGGCCATGTGATCATCGACCCCGACGAGGCGACCCGCGCCGATTTCGCCGGCCGCGTCGAAGCGGCGGCAAAGGAGCGCGCCGGCTTGACCATCTTCAAGACGGTGACGCCGAAGCTCGCCGACGGCAGGATCATCGAGGTCGCGGCCAATATCGGCTCACTCGAGGAAATCGAAGCGGCACAAGAGGCTGGTGCCATGGGCATCGGCCTGTTCCGCACCGAGCTTTTGTTCATGCGCCATATGCATCTGCCCTCGGAGGACATGCAGTCTGAGACCTATGCGGCGCTTGCCAAGGCTTTTGCGCCGTATCCGGTCATTGTGCGCACGCTCGACATCGGCGGTGACAAGCCGATTGCCGGCATCGAATTTCCCGACGAGGAAAACCCCTTCCTCGGCTGGCGCGGCATCCGCATGTGTCTCGACCGGCCCGACATCTTCAAGCGCCAACTGCGGGCGCTGCTGCGCGCAGCCGTGCACGGCAACATCAAGGTGATGCTGCCGATGGTGTCCGACCTCTCTGAGGTCAGGCAGACGCGCGTGCTGATTGACGAATGCACGGCCGAGCTGAAAGCCGAAGGCGTGCCGCACGCGTCGTTCGATCTCGGCGTCATGATCGAAACCCCGGCCGCCGTGCTGATCGCTGCGGCGCTCGCCAAGGAGGTCGCTTTCTTCTCGATCGGCACCAACGATCTGACCCAGTACATCATGGCCGCCGACCGGCTCAATCCGACGGTCGCCAAGCTCAACGATGTCACCAATCCGGCCGTCATGTCGGCGATCGAAATGACGGCAAAAGCCGGCGTCGCCGCCGGTATCATGGTCGGCATGTGCGGTGAGGCGGCCGGCCGTCCCGATCTCATTGCGACCTTCGTGAAGATGGGACTGACCGAACTCTCGATGAGCCCGGCTTCCATCCAGCGCGCCAAGAAAGCGATCATGGCCATGGCCGCTGACGGCTAGCCCAGGCCGGCCAACTACGGCAGATGGGCAAGCAAGGTGGCGAACACCGGTGTCAGTTCAGCGATCGGGTTTGCCTTGGCGCAGGCCTGAACGATGCGGTCGTGGCGAATATCCGCCGCCAGTATCGCGACCTCCAGCATATCCGGCTCCGGCGCGCCGTCCCTGCCGGCGGTCGCCAGGCCGCAGGCCAAAGCGAGCGGTGCCAGGCAGCTTATGTCGAGCGCCCGGCCGCCCACCGGCGTTTCGGGCACTGTTTCGGCAAAGCGAACCGGACGCTGGCTGAGGCACTCGACCAGCAGTGCCGAACAGGCGGCCGCGATTGCCTGCAGTCCGGCACCTGGCGCGGCCAACGCGGCCAGCAGATCGCCATGCCGCTTGCGCATCGTGGCATGGACGGCCGCGAAATCGGCTTCGTGGATGCGGGCACTGTCGATGTTCAGACCGGCAAGCACCGCCTTGGTCAGATAATACATATCGCGCCGAAACAGGCGCTCGGCGTCCAGTTGGCGATCCTCGTTGCCGACCGGGAAATAGGTGCCGAGGCCCTTCACCGTCGTGCCGTCCACCTTGATCGGGCGCTCATGCGGGACGAAAGCTTCAGCGATCGACAGCGCTTCGTCGACGGCACTCGCGGCATGGCTGAGCAGGCCTTCGATGCCCTTGCCTGGAAACGGCGGCAGATGGCTGGTTGCTTCGCGCAGGATGCTGGCATCGCCGCTGCCGTCATGGCGGCTCTGGCGGATGATTTCGCGGACTTCCCGCAGCCGGTCCTTCAGATTGACGCGGACATCTTCGGAGATTTGTCGGAGCATCGCGGATCGCCTTGAAATTTGCTGCGGATAGCCGCCAACCGGGGCAGCCGCCACTCTCTACATTGTTCCTATCGATTGGTAGATCAATAGGCGATACTAGACCAGCATGCAGAATCGGCGGCGGCGCGCTCGTCCGTCGCCGCAGGGGGAGAGACAGACTTGGGGAGACGACGACAGGGCGAAAGCGAAGACGGTCGAGGCGAGGCAACCGAGCAGGTCGCCAGCGAAAGCCGGACGGATCGCCTCAGGATTCGCGCCGCCTGGATGTATTTCGTCGAACAGATGACGCAGAACGAGATCGCCGACGTGCTCGGCGTCGGTCGCGTCACCATCGTGCGCATGCTGGCGGATGCCCGGGCGCGCAACGAAGTGAAGATCACCATCGAGAGCGAATTGTCGGAAATCGTGCGGCTTGAGCGCGCGCTGGAGAAGACGTTCGGGCTGCAGCAGGCGCTGGTGGCGCCGCTTTCGGCACCCAACGCCGATCCGATACCAGCAATCAGCGCCAAGACCGGCAGTTTCCTGTCGGACACGATGAAGTCCGGGATGCGGGTCGGCGTCGGCTGGGGGCAGACGCTGTTCTCGAGCCTGCCCTTCATCAGCGCCAAGTCGCTCACCGACTTCAAGGTGATTTCGCTGCTTGGCGGTGTCGGCGTCGTGCGCCGGGTCAACCCAGCCGAGTTCGCCTGGCGCTTCGCTCAGATATTCCAGGGCGACGGCTATCTGATGCCGACACCAGCCGTCGTCGACAGCGTCGAGACCAAGATCGCACTGATCGAGCGCTGCGGCCTGCAGGAGATTTTCGAAATGGCCGACGTGCTCGATGCCGTTCTGCTGAGCGTCGGCGGGATCGCCTCCGCCACCACCTTCTCTCGTGGCGGCTTTCTCAAGGAGGCGGATCGGGAGGCCCTGCTTGCGCGTGGCGCCGTTGGTGACCTCCTGTTCCATTTCTTCGACCGCAATGGCGATCTGGTCGACCATCCCGTCAACAGCCACGTGATGTCGGTGGATGTCGACCGTCTGCGCAAGGCGCCGATCCGTATCCTCACTTCCGGTGGCGAGGAGAAAACCGAAGCGCTGCTCGGCGCCATGACCCTCATCGCCCCAACCATCCTGATCACCGACGAGGAGAGCGCGCGGCGCATGCTGGAGGCGGTCAGCGGAAGCTGAAGCTGTCCATGATGTAGTCCGGCCAGGCCTGCTGTTCGTCGAAAACAGCGGCGAGATCCGGTGTGTCCGCCAGTATTCCGCTCAGCACCAGCGCGGTGGCGATGCCGGTGCTGTTTCCCCCCGATATATCGTGTTCGACGCTGTCGCCGACACAGACCACGGTGCCACGGTCCGGCTCGCCGGCCAGCGCCAGCGCGGCGTCGAAAATCGCCTTGTCGGGCTTGCCGATGCGGGTAACGCTGCCGCCCAGGCTTTCATAGAGATCGGCCAGACGGCCGGCGCCGAAGCGAGGGCCAACGGCCGTCAGCATGATGATGTCGGGATTGGTGCAGAAACACGGCACCCGCCGCTCTGCGGCCGGCGCGAACAGCCTGCGATAATGGTCGAGGTCAAAGCGGTCACCCTCGCTGGCCGCGATCAGCACCAGTTCGGCCTCATCGCCGGACCCGGTCAGCACAAAAGGCAGGCCCTCGATCGCGGAGCGGTCAGCTTCACGGCTGATCAGCAGGCATTTTGTCCCTGGGCGCAGCTTTCCCGACGTCGCCATCTCCCTGAAGGATCGCCACGCCACCTCGCCGGAAGAAACGAAATGATCCCAGCTTCCCGCTTCGAAGCCGAGTTTTATGAGCCGGCTTTCATTGGGTCGTGCCCGCCTGCCGGAGTTCGAAACCAGCACCACGGTCTTGCCGGCGCGCTTCAGCGCCGACAGCGCTGCCACCGCGCCCGGATAGGGCCGTGTGCCGTCATGCAGCACGCCGAACTGGTCGAGCAGGAACACATTATAGCGCTCCGCCAGCGGCCCGATGCCGTCGAGACGTTCGATCGTTTTCGCGCTCATAGGAGTCCTGCCCGGCTTGCACCCATCAGCGCCAGCCGCGCCGTGCCGGCGGCGGCCTCGTCGGAAAGCGCGGGCAGGAAATCGACCCCGAGCCTGCGCCGCCGGATTGCCGTCCAGGCTGGGTTCGCCGCCCCGCCTCCGACGCTCCTGACCGATATCAGCGCTGGCGCGCCGAGTTCGGCAAGCCTGTCATAGCCAAGCGCTTCGATCGCGGCGATACCTTCGAACATCGCTTTCAGATAATCGGCGTCGTCCGCCGGCCGGGGCGCAAGGCGAGGCGGCAGTGCCGGATCGGCGATGGGAAATCGTTCGCCCGTGGCGGGAAGCGGATAGTAATCGAGGCCGGTGTCGGTCTCCGGGTCGATTTTCGCGCTGAGTTCGATGATGCGGGCGAGCGGAAAATGCTGGGCCAGCACCTTGCCGCCGGAATTCGACGCACCGCCTGCCAGCCAGGCGTTGCCGAGCCGGTGGCTGTAGATGCCGAAGCGCGGCGCCGAAATCGGCCGGTCGGACAGGATCTTGATGGTCAGCGAGGATCCCAGCGCGGTGACGCCGTCGCCGATCGCGGCAGCACCTGTCGCCAGGAACGAGGCGCAGCCATCCGTGGTGCCGGCGACAATGGCCACATCGCGCGGCAAGCCGAACAGTTCCCCGGCTTCCGCGGTGAGGGCGCCGGTGACCTCGCCCGGTTCGACCACGCGCGGCAGCAACTCCATGCGCATTCCGGTCGCGGCGATCCATTCCGGCCAGCGGCGGGCCTCGACATCATAGCCTGTCTTCAGGGCATTGTTCTCGTCGCTGACGTCGAAGCGGCCGGAGAAGTTTCCGGCAATCCAGTCGGCCTGATGCAGCACCGCCGCAATGCCCGGCAGATGCTGGAAGCGCAGGGCCTTGGCGAGGCCGGATGTCGCTCCGTGCGCTGCACTTGCAGCCGGCGCGGTGCGGTCGATCGCGGCCAGCATGTCGTCGTCATCGACCTTGTCGTTGTACATCAGCGGTTCGGCCAGCGGCCGCCCGGCGGCGTCGACCGGCAGCAGCGTGCCGGAGGTGCCGTCGATGGCGATGGCGCGGACCGCCGTGCGGTCGATGCCGGAAAGCAGTTCCGTCAGCACCGCCTTGACCGCTTGCCACCACGCCGTGGGGGCTCGGCCATCGCGGCCAAACCTGTCGAGTGGAACGGCCGAATGCCCGGCTATGGAAAAATCCGGGCGCATGGCGACGGCGCGCGCACCTGATGTGCCTAGGTCGATGCCGATGACAAGTGGCATCATGTCCATGCTAGCCGCCAGCCGCGTTGAGCTTCTGGCGATATTGCTCGGCGTCCCAGTTGACCAGTTCGTCATTCTCGGAAGCGGTGAGATAGTTCAGCCGCGCTGCGATGTCGATGCGCGCCGTCACGTCGGCGAGGCAGCGTTGCATGGCATCGGCGCCGGCACTGGCGTCGCCGCGCATCAGCACGCCGGCGCCGGGAAACAGGATCGCCGCCGGCGCCGTGTCCAGTCGTGCGATAACGTCGGCCACGGTCTCCCCAGGTCTCGCCACGACGGAGCCCTGGCCGAGGAAGATGACGTGGTCCGGATAGAGGCTGCCGGCCTGCGCCATGCGGCGGCTCTCAGGGTCGAGCGCAACCGCATGCGCTTCGACATCGGCCGGCAATCTGTAGAAGCTGCCGCCGGCAAGCGCCGCCAAGGCGTCGAGGTCGGGTGCGGCGGTCGCGCGCGCCGGCCGGGCCAGCAATGACCTGATACGGCGCAGCAGAAGCTCCGCCCCGGCGACGGTTTCGGCGGCGACGACCAGCCCGTGATTGCCAAGGATCAGCACGTCGACGCCAGGCCGCAGTTTTTCGGCAATGCCGCGTGCAAGCGGCAGGCCCGGCCGGAAATAAGGCACATAGGCCCATTCGATGCCATCGAGCCGCCTGGCGACCTCGGCCTCGCCATCGGCCTGCACGGCAAGCGAGATGGTGTCGACGCAATGGACGTGAAGAACCACGCGCTGCGGCATCAGGGCGTGCACCGTGGTCTCGATCGACGGCCGCAGGCCGCGCGGGTTGAGCGCTGCAATGGTGAAACCTTGCGGCTGGTCGGCGGCGCGATCGCGCTGTTCGACGGCTCTCAGCAACGGCGCCATCGCCACCGGCACCATGATGTCGTCGGTGAGCGCGTCCTTGAGCCAGGTGCCGGAGGCCTTGATCCACAGCGTGTCGCCGGCTTTCAGCGAGGTGTTGCCGCCTGCCGCCTGGGTCAGATGCGGGCTCTGCCCGATGCTGGCCGAAAGCGCCCGTAAGGCCGCCAGTTCCTGCGCGTCAGCTTGGGTCGCCATGGCGCTTTTCCTCCAACGGCTCGGCCGTGTCCTGCGCGAAATCCCGTTGCCGGGGTCGAATTGGCGCTGATATCGCAGATACGAGTGATCTACGTCAATAGTGATCTACTATCATCAAAACCCGCTTGCAATCCGGCTAATGTTGAGTAAGTTGCGCCAACTGCCATGGAAAATGGCATTCGGGAGGAAAGAATTGAGCGACTCCGGCCGCCAGCGTCAGATCGTCGAACTGCTGCGGGATCGTCCGTTCGCTTCGGTGCGCGAGCTGCAGGAACGGCTTGGCGTTTCGGCCGCGACGGTCAGGCGTGATATCGACAGGATCGACGAGGCCGGCGAAGCGCGGAAGGTCTATGGCGGCATCTCGGCGCTCGACGGCGCTTCCCAAGCCGGTGTCGCCTACGCCCGGCCCTATGACGAGAACCGCGACCTTGCGGTCGAGGCCAAGCGGCAGATCGCCGCTCTCGCGGCGACCATGGTGCGTGACGGCGACGCCGTCGTCGTGCATGGCGGCTCGACCTGCTTCCATCTCGGGGTCAAGCTCGCCGAGCGCAACATCCGCCTCTACACCAACTCGATGCCGCTGGCGGCCTATCTCAGCGACCACGGCCATTGCAGCCTGACGGTTGCGGGGGGTGATCTGCATCGCGAACCCGGCATCATCCATTCGCTCACCCAGGCCGTGCCCTTCTACGCCTCCAAATTCTTTCTCGGCGCGCAAGGCCTTGGCCAGGAAGGCGTGATGGAATCGCACCCGCTGCTGGTACGCTCGATCGTCGATCTCAGCCTCTGCGCCGACCAGATCGTGGTGCTGGCCGACAGCCGCAAACTGTCGATCCAAGCGCGCAATGTCGCGCTGCCGCTTTCCCGCATCGGCACGCTGGTCACCGACGACGGTCTCTCCGACGCCGATGCGCGCATGCTGGAAGATGCCGGCGTCATGGTGCGGATAGCCTCGGGAGCCATCCAGTGAAGGTGGCTGTCCTCGATTTCGGCAAGACCAATTCGAAGCTGTTCGTCTTCGGCCAGGACGGGCGGATCATCGACGAGCGCCGGACACAGCCGAAATGGGTGCGCCAAGACGGCTTCAGCGTGCTCGACGAGGCAGCGCTCCACCATTGGGCGCTCAGCGCCGTTGCCGATGCGGTCGATGGTCATGGAGTGGAAGGGGTCATGGTGTCGGGCCATGGCTGCACCTTTGCCTTGGTCGACGAGGCGGCGCTGACGCATCCGATCCTCGATTACGAGCAAGAGCCGCCGGCCGAGATTGCCGCGCGGATCGACCGCCGCATTCCTGACTTTTCCGAGACGTTCTCGCCGCGGCTGCCGCTCGGCTTCAATTACGGCCGCCATATGCTGTGGCTGCAGGAGGTCGATCCGGACGCGTTCGCTGCGTCGAAATCGATCCTCGGCTATCCGCAATACTGGAGCTGGCGCCTTGGCGGACGGGCGGTCTCGGAAGTATCCTATCTCGGCTGCCATTCGCATTTGTGGGCGCCGCGCCGCCAAGATTTTTCCTCGCTGGTCGACGCGCAGGGCTGGCGTGACCGAATGCCTGCCTTCGAGCGCGCCGGCACTGTTATCGGCGAGCACCGCCTCGGCGATGCAGCGGAGCCGATCGCCATCCACAACGGCGTCCATGACTCGAATGCAGCGCTGCATGCCTATCGCCGGCAGGAGCTTGGCCCGGTCACCGTCGTTTCTACTGGCACCTGGGTCGTCGTGCTCAATCCGGACTGCCCGCTCGACGCGCTCGACCGGGATCGCGACATGCTGGTCAATGTCGATGTCGGCGGCGGCTCGGTGCCGACCATCCGCTTCATGGGCGGGCGCGAATTCGCAACCATCAGCGCCGGCTGGCAAGGCGAGATCGCCGGCCCGGCGGTGCAGCGGGTGATCGATGCCGGCATCATGGCGCTGCCGAGCTTCGCGCCAGGCGGGCCGATGGCGGGGCATTCCGGCCGACTGGCGGGGCGCGCGCCCAATGCCGAGGAACGCGCGGCCACGGCGCTGCTCTACGTCGCGCTGATGGTCGATCTCTGCCTCGACCTCATCCATTCGAACAACACCGTGATCGTCGATGGAGGGCTGAACACGGGCGGTCTGCTCGCCGGACTGCTGGCGCAATTGCGTCCCGACCAGGCTTTCCTGCAGGGCGCCACGCTGGAGGGCAGTGCCACCGGTGCAGCGGCGCTCGCCTTCAAGAGCGTTGGGCGCGAATTCGCCGCCGAAGTTCCGGAGCCGGTGCGCGCGTCGCGTTTCACCGGGTTGGCAGGCTATCGCGGCAATTGGCGTGCCGCCACCATGGACCGGGGCGTCGCTGGTGCGGCGGTGGGAGGCGCGCGATGAGTGCGATTGCCAAGGCCGAGACCGCGCGCCAGCCGGTGCTGGAGATGCGCCACATCTCCAAGACGTTCGGCGCGATTCGTGCCTTGCACGATGTCTCGCTGAGCGTCCATGCCGGCGAGCTGCACGCCTTGATGGGCGAGAACGGCGCCGGCAAGTCGACATTGATGAAAGTGCTTTCAGGCGCCTATCGGCCGGATGCCGGTGGCGAGATCCTGATCGACGGCATGCCGGCCGCGACCGGCGATCCGATCAAGGCGCGCGCCAGCGGCGTCGCGGTGATCTATCAGGAGCTGTCGCTGGCGCCCAATCTGACGGTGGCGCAGAACATCTTCCTCGGCAACGAGCCGCGACGCTTCGGCATCGTCGATCGTGACCAGTGCACCCGGCGCGCCAGGGAGATCATCGCGCGTCTGGGCGTCTCCTTTTCGGCCCGCGACATGGTCTCCAGCCTGTCGCTCGGCGAGCGACAATTGGTCGAGATCGCCCGCGCGCTGTCGACCAATGCGCGCATCATCGTCATGGACGAGCCGACGACGTCGCTGACCTCGCGCGAGACCGACCGGCTGTTCGAGGTCATCGCGACGCTGAAATCGCAAGGCATCGCCATCATCTACATCAGTCACCGCATGGAAGAGGTCTACCAGCTTGCCGATCGCGTCAGCGTGCTGCGCGACAGCGGTTATGTCGGTACGCTCGAACGTGCCGACCTCAGCGCCTCGCGCCTCGTCTCGATGATGGTCGGCCGCGATCTGTCGGCTTTCTACAAGAAGGATCATCGGCCGCCGGACGAAAAGCGCGCGGTGGCGCTCTCGGTGCGTGGCATGTCCGACGGCCGTCTCCTGAAAGACTGTTCGTTCGACCTGCACAAGGGCGAGGTGCTGGCGCTGGCGGGTCTGGTCGGTTCCGGCCGTACCGAGCTTGCGCGGCTGATCTTCGGCGCCGACAGGCGCGCGTCAGGCACGCTGGAACTCGACGGCAAACCTGTAACCATCGGCTCGCCGCGCGAGGCGCTCGATGCCGGCATCGCCTATCTGACCGAGGACCGCAAGGAACTCGGCCTGTTCCTCGACATGTCGATTTCCGACAACATCAGCATGGGCGTGCTGGCGCGGGATTCGCGCGCCGGCGGCTTGCGCGACTTCGCGGCCGCCGAAAGGCGCGCTTCCAAGGCCGTTGCCGATCTCTCCATCCGCACCGGTTCGGTGCAGGCCAATGCCGGCTCGCTGTCCGGCGGCAACCAGCAGAAGGTGCTGCTCGCCCGCCTGCTCGAGACCGAGCCGAAGGTGGTCATCCTCGACGAGCCGACCCGCGGCGTCGATGTCGGGGCAAAGTCGGAAATCTACCGGCTGATCGACAATCTCGCCAAGCAGGGCATCGCCATCCTGATGATCTCCAGCGAACTGCCCGAGGTGATCGGCGTCGCCGACCGCGTGCTGGTGATGCGCGATGGCACGATATCGGGCGAGGTGACGGCATCGCAAGGCGAACCGCTAAGCCAGGAGAAAATCATGGAACTTGCAACGGGAGCGGCTCAGCAATGACCGACAAGGCGACCGAGATCAGCGCAGGCGGCCAGGCCACCGGCACGAGCCGACGGTTGCGCACGGCTTTCGCTGCCCTTGGCATGCTGCCGGTGCTGATCCTGCTGGCGGCCGGCTTCCAGTTCCTGAACCCGCGCTTCCTGACCGAGACCAACCTGTTGATTGTCACCCAGCAGTCGTCGATCAACATCGTGCTGGCGGCCGGCATGACCTTCGTCATCCTGACCGGCGGCATCGACCTGTCCGTCGGCGCCATCCTCGCCGCATCGGCGATGGTGGCGGTGATGGTGTCGCTGGTGCCGGACTGGGGTTTGCTCGGCGTGCCGGCGGCCATTCTGGTCGGGCTGGGCTTCGGCCTCATCAACGGGCTGCTCATCGCCTACATCAAGCTGCCGCCCTTCATCGTCACGCTGGGTTCGCTGACCGCGGTGCGCGGTGTTGCCCGCCTGCTCGGCCAGGACACCACGGTATTCAACTCGGACCTGCCGTTCGATTTCATCGGCAACGGTTCGCTGTTCGGCATTCCATGGCTGGTCATCATCGCGCTGTCGGTGGTCGTGCTGTCCTGGCTGGTGCTGAAGCGCACGGTGCTCGGCACCTGGATCTATGCCGTCGGCGGCAATGCCGAAGCGGCGCGGCTGACCGGCATCAAGGTGCCGCTGGTGCTGCTCTTCGTCTATGGGGTTTCCGGCCTGCTGGCCGGTCTTGGCGGCGCCATGTCGGCGGCCCGGCTCTACGCCGCCAACGGCTTGCAGTTGGGCCAGTCCTACGAACTCGACGCCATTGCCGCGGTCATCCTCGGCGGCACCAGCTTCGTCGGCGGCGTCGGCTCGATCTGGGGCACGCTGATCGGCGGCCTGATCATCGCGGTGCTCTCCAACGGGCTCATCTTGGCCGGTGTCTCCGACATCTGGCAGTACATCATCAAGGGATTGGTCATCATCGTGGCGGTCGCCCTCGACCGCTACAGGCTCCAGGCAGGAGCAAGAACGTGATTGACCTTAGTCGCCGGCGTCAACGACCGGTTTCATGTAACGCACCGTGAGAGGCGCGGGGCAATCGGAGGAAAGCAATGAAGACCATCGCCAAACTGCTCTGCGGCGTCGCACTCGCGTCGCTCGCCATCGCGCCTGCTTCGGCCAAGGACCTCAACAAGGTCGGCATCTCGGTCGGCCTGCTCGGCAATCCCTTCTTCGTCGCCACCATCAAGGGCATCGAGGACGCGGCCAAGAAGATCAACCCGAAGGTCGAGGTGACCTCGGTGTCGGCCGACTATGACCTCAACAAGCAGGTCTCGCAGGTCGATTCATTCATCGCCGCCGGTGTCGACGTGATCATGCTCAATGCCGTCGACGCCAAGGCGATCGCGCCGGCGGTGAAGAAGGCACAGGCTGCGGGTATCGTCGTTGCCGCCTTCGACGTTTCGGCGCCGGGCGCCGACGTGACCGTGATGACCAACAACGTCAAGGCCGGCGAAGAGGCCTGCCAGTACCTGGTCGACCACACCGGCGGCAAGGGCGACTACGTCATCCTCAACGGACCGGCATCGTCCTCGATCCTGGAGCGGGTGAAGGGCTGCAAGAACGTGCTGGCGCAGCATCCCGACATCAAGATCCTCTCCGACGACCAGAATGCCGAAGGCTCGCGCGACGGCGGCCTGAAGGTGTTCCAGTCGCTGCTCACCCGCTTCGACAAGATCGATGCGGTGTTTGCCATCAACGATCCGACGGCGATCGGCGCCCAGCTTGCCGCCAAGCAGCTCAACCGCTCGGAGTTCATCTTCACCGCCGTCGACGGCGCGCCCGATATCGAGAAGGAACTCTCCTCCGGCACCTCGATGATCAAGGCCTCGGCCTCGCAGGATCCTTATGTGATGGCCGGCCAGTCACTGACGATGGCGGCCGAACTTCTGGCCGGCAAGAAGCCGACGGAGCCGACCGTGCTGCTCGACCCGAAGCTGATCACGGCCGAGAACCTGAAGGACTACAAGGGCTGGACCGCGGCCCGCTAAATCCTTCCCAAGCCGGTGCGGCCGGGATGACCCGGCCGCACCTCTTGTCAGCACCGGAGACGATGATGTCGCGTATTGGAATCCATTCTTTCGTCTGGTCGGCGAGCTCGGCTCAGGCAGATCTCGAGCGCACGCTGACCAACACCAGGGAGGCCGGCTTCGACCTCATCGAATTCTCCTATCTCGACCCCGCCAATGTCGACATCGGCGGGCTCGCCAGGCGCATCGCCGATCTTGGCCTCGGCGTGGCGATCAGCATCGGATTGCCTGTTGATGGCGATATTTCGAGCGCCGACAAGGCGATTGCCGCGCGCGGCGTCGAAATCCTCAACGACACCATCGCGCTGACGCGCGATCTCGGCGGCCGGAAGGTCGCCGGCATTCTCTCGACCAGCCACGGATTGCAGGTCGAGGCGCCGACACGCGATCAATGGCAGCGCAGCGCCGGCACGCTGGCCAAGGTTGCCGAGACAGCCAAGGCGGCCGGCGTCACGCTCAACCTCGAGATCGTCAACCGCTTCGAAAGCAACCTGCTCAACACCGCCGCGCAAGGGCTGGCCTTCATCGAGGACACAGGCTCGGACAACATCTTCCTGCATCTCGACACCTTCCACATGAACATCGAGGAGGCCGATGTCGGGCTGGCCATCCGTCAAGCCGCGGACAAGATCGGCTATGTCCATATCGGCGAGAGCCATCGCGGTTTCCTCGGCACCGGCAATATCGATTTCGCCGCGATCTTCGATGCGCTGACGGCCATCGGCTACAGCGACGACCTCAGCTTCGAATCCTTCTCGTCGGAAATCGTCGATGAGAACCTGTCGAAGAAGACCGCGATCTGGCGCAATCTCTGGACGGACAACATGGCGCTGGCCAAGCACGCGCGCGCCTTCATCGGGCTCGGGCTGGAGACGGCAAGGCGCAAGGCGGAACTCGTCTCGGCACGGCACAAACCCTGACCCGCCCGTCGAGAGCCGAAGGACGCGGCGTGCGCCGCATGGCGGGGTTCCGAACCCGGATTAACAAAAGGCCCCGTGGTAGCCAGTTTTGGCAGCTTTTGTCCCGCCATTTTTCCCGAGATAGGAATTTTTTCTTGACCCGGTGACCTCAGCTATGGTACATTTTTGCCCATGGTGCTGATTTGCGCCAGCGAGCCGCCGCACAGGCGGGTTTTTCGTTTGATGCTCCGTAAGCCAACGTATCGGCGAAAGGCTCCGAGGGAACCTGTTAACCCGAGTTCGTTGGCGTGCCAGCCGTATGGCGCCGGCATTGCTCGCGGCAGGTGCATCGGTTATCTGACCGGCCAGGCAAACAACGCCACGCAATCCACCAAACGGAGCCCAGCACATGACACGCGAGACAATCCTCAAATTCGGCACCGTCGAACACGCGGACGCCGGCGATCTGGCTGGCTGGATCGTCGTCGAGGGCAAGCCGACCATGCAAACCGCCGTCCAGCACACGACCGAGGACGGCAAGGTGTTGTCGGGCACCTGGCGCGCGACGCCCGGCACCTATCACGCGACCTATACCGACTACGAGTTCGTGCACATGATCGCCGGCCGCATCATCATCACGCCGGACGGCGGCACGCCGGTCGAGGTCGGCCCCGGCGATGCCTTCGTGGTGGAAGCGGATTTCAAGGGAACCTGGAAGATTATCGAGCCGGTGACGAAGCATTTTGTCGTCAGGGTTGGCTGAGGCGGATCGGCGACCCCGCGTGCGGAAAAACGGTGCGGTTGCTGTCACGGCAGGACCGTATCACTGCCGCATCCCGGAGCAGGCGCGGCACGCCTGAACCTGGCGTGTTCGTTGCTCTGTCGCAATAGCCAGGCCGCGGGCTATGCGGTTATCGTGGCGGGAGGTTTGTGGCGATGGCATGAGCAGCCGTCCTCATCTGCAAGCGGCATTTTCTATTCCCGCGATGCGGTGTTCGACCGGTTGAAGAACATGCTTCGCATGACGCCATCGCGCAGCAGCACGAAATGCACCAGGGCAGCCAGGATGTGAACACCGGCAAGTCCAAGCAATACCCAGACCAGCTTTGCATGGATGACTGCGAATCCCCTTGCCGAAAGCGCGCTGACGGACGGCGCCAACGGCACAGGCAAGTTTCCGAAAAGCCGCGCGGGAGGCATGAAAGGCATTGGCCGGTAGCCCAGCCATCCCGTTATCAGGACGGCGAGAATCGCAACGTAGAGAAACATATGGAAGAAAGCCGTCGCAAACCGCATGGGCCGTGAGGCTTGCCTGACAGGGGCGCGGGTAAAGATGCGCCAGCAAAGTCTGAGGACGATGATGGCAAGGATTGTCACGCCGATCGACATGTGAAGCGGAAGCCAGTTCATCGTCGCCATACCCGGCCCGTCCATCGGCCCAAAGGCAACGGCGATTTGCGCCGCGAGCGCGATCACGGTCAGCCAATGCAACAGACGAATGCCGAAATGCCAGCGCAGGCGAGGGTTCTCCTTCACATCCGAAGCTCGACTGTTGTCAAATGCAAGAAGGAGGGCGTGATGGTTTCATCCGCTCCAGCGGGCCAATTTCGCGAAGAAGTATGGCGGCTCACCAAGTCTTTGAAAAGCGTGGTGATCCCGACAGGAATCGAACCTGTGACCTACAGATTAGGAATCTGCCGCTCTATCCTACTGAGCTACGGGACCACGCGGCCAGACACATAGCCGCTTCGGATCGTTTCGCCAAGAGGCCGGCCGAAGGCAATTCGGCCGGCTTTGCGCTGCCGCCGTCAGGCGGCCAGCGCGGTTTCCGCCAGTTTCACCCAGTAGCTCATGCCGTGCGGGATGACCTCGTCGTTGAAGTCGTAGGCCGGGTTGTGGAGACCGGCGGTGTCGCCATTGCCGATGAAGATGAAGGCGCCGGGGCGGGCCTCCAGCATATAGGAGAAATCCTCGCCGCCCATCACCGGCTGGATGCCGCGGTGGACATGGGCGTCGCCGGCGACACTCATCGCGACATCACCGGCAAACACCGTCTCTTCGGCGTGGTTGAAGGTCACGGGGTAATTTGCCTGATAGTCGACCTCGATCTTTGCCCCGAACGCGGTCGCCAGCCCGTCGCAGATGCTGCGGATGCGCTCTTCGGACTTCTTGGCGATCTCCTTGCGCAAGGTGCGCACGGTGCCGGCGATTTCAGCGGTTTCGGGGATGATGTTGTAGGCGTCACCGGCGTGGAACTTGGTCACCGACACCACCACGGCCTCGACCGGGTCGGTGCTGCGCGAGGCGATCGTCTGCAAGGCGCCGACCAACTGGCTGGTGATGACGATCGGGTCGATCGTGCCGTGCGGCATCGCCGCGTGGCCGCCCTTGCCGCGCACAGTGATGGTGAACTCGGCGGTCGCCGCCATGATCGGGCCAGGGCGAATGGCGAACTGCCCGACAGGCAGGCCCGGCATGTTGTGCATGCCGAACACTTTGGAGATGTCGAAACGCTCCATCATGCCGTCCTTGACCATCTCGTTGCCGCCGCCGCCGCCCTCTTCGGCCGGCTGGAAGATCACCGCCACCGAACCGGTGAAGTTGCGCGTCTCGGCGAGGTATTTGGCCGCGCCCAGCAGCATCGCCGTGTGGCCGTCATGGCCGCAGGCGTGCATCTTGCCGGGGACGGTCGAGGCGTAGGGCTTGCCTGATATCTCGTTGAGCGGCAGCGCGTCCATGTCGGCGCGCAGGCCGATGGTCGGGCCTTCGCCCTGGCGGCCGCGGATGATGCCGACCACGCCGGTCTTGCCGAGGCCGGTGACCACGTCGTCGCAACCGAAAGCCTTCAGCTTCTCGGTGACGAAGGCGGCGGTCTTGAAGACGTCGAAGTTCAGTTCTGGCGTCTGGTGCAGATGCTGGCGCCAGCCGGCAACTTCGTCCTGCATTTCGGCGGCACGGTTCAGGATTGGCATGATGGTTCCATCTCGCTGTTGGGACAGCGGCGTTGGCCGCTGCCTTGCAATTGTGATCGCCAGGCACTTTGCCATCTTGGCGTCACATAGAGTAAATAGCACCGCAACAATGGGTCCGGGTTTTGAGGGTCGGACCATATGCTGGCGATCGCGTAACGAAATCTTACGGAGCCAGGGGCGACTACGGCAAGAGGCGATTTCGGATTTGATCATGCGGTACAGGCATTTCCTCAAACTATTCTCGGCTGGCACAATCGCGCTGTCGGTCCTGGCCGGGCCGGCGCTGGCCAATCCGGTGGTCGTGTTCGACCTCGGCAGCGGCAAGATCCTGCAACATCAGGATGCGTTCAAGCGCTGGTATCCGGCATCACTGAGCAAGCTGATGACCGCTTATGTCACCTTTCGGGCGATCGCCGCCGGCGAGGTGCAGCTTGATTCGCCGATCAAGGTGACTAAGCATTCCGCCGGGGAGCCGCCAAGCAAGATGGGCTTCAAGCCGGGCTCGGTGATGCGGCTCGACAACGCGCTGAAGATGATGCTGGTCAAATCGGCCAACGACATCGCCATGGCGGTGGGCGAAAATGTCGGCGGTTCGCAGGCGGCCTTTGCCGAACGGATGAATGCGGAGGCCGCCCGGCTCGGCATGAACGGCACGCATTTCGTCAATCCGAATGGGCTTTTTTCGCCTGACCAGTACACGACGGCGCGCGACCTCGCCGTGCTGGTGATGGCGATCCGCCGCGAATTTCCGCAATACGCGCCGTGGTTCTCGATCGAGGGCCTTGCCGTCGGCAAGAAGGCTATTCCCAACTACAATCTGCTGATCGGCCGCTATCCCGGCGCCGATGGCATGAAGACCGGCTTTGTCTGCCCTTCGGGCTTCAACATGATCGGTTCGGCGACGCGCAATGGGCGCACGCTGGTCGCGGTTGTGCTTGGCGAGAAATCGGCGGTCACCCGCGCCGAGACCGCCGCGAGATTGCTCGACCAGGGTTTTGACACGCCGGCCGCCGGTTCGGCCACCGTCACCACGCTGGCGCCCTATGGCGACACCGTCTCGCCCAACGACATGCAGGACGAGGTCTGCAGGAAGAAGGCGCCTGCGGAACAGTCCGAGGCACCGCCGGTCGTCGCCAAGAACGTGCCGAAATCGCCGTATCAGGAAAAGCTCGACCATGTGCCGACGCTGGTTGCCGTCGGCCTTGGCGGCGCCACCGGTCCGGCGCCGAAGGCCATCCTCGACCAGGGCGCCCAGGAATATGCCGATGTGCCGATCCCGAGCTGGCGGCCCGACAGGCCGGCACCGGCCGGCACCGGCCCGAAAATTGCCGGCTCCGCCGCACAGGGCGACCAGCCGGCCAAGGTTGCGAACTAGCCAATGGCGAGCGGCTTCCCGATCCCAGTCTCGGTGCTGACCGGTTTCCTCGGCGCCGGCAAGACGACGCTGCTCAACCGGCTGCTCAAGGGTCCGGCGCTGGCCGATACGGCGGTGATCATCAACGAGTTCGGCGAGGTGCCGATCGACCATCTGCTGGTCGAGCAGTCTTCCGACGGCATCATCCAGCTGTCGGACGGCTGCCTGTGCTGCACGGTGCGCGGCGAACTGGTCGATACGCTGGCCGATCTGGTCGACCGGCTGCAGACCGGCCGCATCGCCCGTCTGGCCCGCGTCATCGTCGAGACCACCGGCTTGGCGGACCCGGCGCCGGTGCTGCAGTCGATCATGGCGCATCCGGCGCTGATCCAGGCCTTCCGGCTCGACGGCGTCATCACTCTGGTCGATGCCGTCAACGGCAACGCCACGCTCGATGCCCATGTCGAGGCGGTGAAGCAGGCTGCCGTCGCCGATCGCATCGTGCTCAGCAAAGCCGATCTGGTCGCCGATCCCAATGAGTTGGAAATGCTTCGGGCGCGCCTGCGGCAGATCAATCCGGGCGCCGAACTGCTCGATGCCGGCGACACGGAGACAGGCGTGGCGGCGCTGTTTGACTGCGGCCTCTACAACCCTGCAACCAAATCCGCCGATGTGCGGCGCTGGCTGGGCGAGGAAGCAGCGCATGATCACCATCATCATGATCATGATGATGGGCATGATCACGAACATGGCCGTGACCATGGGCATCGCCACGATTCGCGCGTGCGTTCCTATTCGTTGGTGCATGACGGCCCGGTGCCGTTTTCGGCGATCGAGATGTTCCTCGACCTGCTGCGTTCGACGCATGGCGAGCATCTGCTGCGCATGAAGGGCGTCATCGAACTCAGGGAAGACCCGTCGCGGCCGCTGGTGATCCATGGCGTACAGAAAATCCTGCATCCGCCGGTGCAACTGCCGTCCTGGCCCGATGGCCAGCGCGGCACGCGGCTGGTGCTGATCACGCTCGATATGCCCGAAGATTATATCCGCAGGCTGTTCGCCGCCTTCACCAACCGGCCGTCGATCGACACGCCCGACCGCGCCGCGCTGGAAAACAACCCGCTGGCGATTGCCGGGCGGTAGCCCCCATGATTACGGAGCGCCGCGCTCGACCAGGAAGCGATGGCCGCCGGAGACCGCCGCCGTTTCAATCAACTGGTGGCCGCTCTCCGAACAGAATGCCGGAATGTCGATGACGGCGAGCGGGTCCGTGGTCTCCAGCCAGAGCCGGCTGCCCGGTTGCATCCCGGCCAAGCGCTTCTTGGCCTTGAGCACGGGCAAGGGGCAGTTCAGCCCCTTGAGGTCATAAATAGCGGCGCGATCATCCACGGGCGAAATCAACCGCCGAACATGCCGAGCAGCTTGTTCTTCAGCTTCGTCACGCGGCTCTCGTCGGCACTCGCCGCTTGCGTCTCAGCCATCGGTGCCGCTTCCGAAGGGGCCGCGATGGTCGCGGTGGCGACAGGGGCTTCCTTGGCGGCCTTTTCGGCCGCCTTTTCGGCCAGAGCCTGAGCCTTGGCGGCTTCCTTGGCTTGCTTGGCCGCCGCTATGGCAGCGAGCCTCTGCTCCTCGGCCTTCTGCTTGGCAGCTTTTTCGGCGTCAAGAGCGGCCATCTTGCGGCCGGCAGGCGAATCGATGCGGCCCATGCGTGCCGTCTCGGTGACCGAGCCGTCATTGTTGAGCGACGGCGGATCGATCGGCACGCGTTCGCCGCGTGCGCGGCGCTTGGACCAGTCGGAGACGATGCTGGCTTCCTTGATACCGGCGATGGTCGGCTTGGGCGCCGGCACGCTGGCCTTGACCGCGCCGCTGAACGCAGCGTCGTAGGTGCTCATGTAGGAATTGTAGGCGCTCTTCAGCGAATCAGGTTGCGTGGTCGCCGGGCAGGCGCCGGTCGGATCGAATGTCTGACCGTCGGCGGCAACCTGGTTGAAGACATAACGCTTCTCGCAGACATCGACCTTCGGCGGCACCTTGGTGATCTCGAAATTGTCGTAGCCGACCTTCAGCATCTTCCAGAAGTCGTAATTGGGGTCGTTGCGGTAGCGCGCCATGTTGGCGGCGGTCATGCGGAACGGAAACGCCTGGATCTGGAACTCGGTCTGGCCGCCCTGGAAGGCATCGCGGCCAAAGGCATAGATCTGCTCGATCTGTGCATCGGTCATCGAATAGCAGCCCGACGACGAGCAGGCGCCGTGCACCATCAAATTGGAGCCGGTGCGGCCATTGGCGCGGTCATAGGCGTTGGGATAGCCGATGTTGAACGACAGATGGTAGTTCGAGCGCGGATTCATCTGCGCCGGGCGCACCGTGTAGAAGCCTTCCGGCGCCTGGCGGTCGCCTTCGGTGTATTTCGGCCCGAGCTTGCCCGACCATTTGCAGATGTCGTAGCTGGCGACCATGTCGTAGCGGCCGTTGGTCTTGGCCTTCCAGATCTCGAGCTTGCCTTCTTCCTTGAAGATGCGGGCCATCACCGACGAGGTGCGGACCATGCCCTTGGCTCTCATGTCGGCGAGGATCTTGTCGGGCAGCGGCTTGTTGGCCTCCGGCGCGAAATCCTTCATCGACGAATTGTTGCAGCCGGCAACGCCGAGGGCGGCGATCAGGATTCCGGTGCGGGCAAGCTTGATAAACATGGCTGCGGATATCGTCTTTTCTCTGGCGCCAGGACGTTTCCTGCCTGGCCGCTGCACTGCACATCGACGGACCCTAAGCCCGTTAACCCTAACAAATTCCTTACCGCAAGCGCCGACGCATCCCCCTGCGGCAGTCTCATTGAGCCGAATGCAGCGGCATTTTTGTGGCAAAAATGCTCGTAGCCGCCACATTGTGGCGGGCAAGGCTGCCTGCGGTCAGAGACTGCGGCCCATGGCCAGGTATTTTTCGCGGCGCTGCTCGCGGAAATCGGTGTTGGCGCCGGCAAAGTCCTTCATCGTCCTGGCGATCAGGTCTCCGGTCGCGCCGATCACGGTTTCGGCGCCGCGATGCGCGCCGCCGAGCGGCTCGGGGATGATGGCGTCGATGATCTTCAGCTCCAGAAGGTCCTGCGCGGTGATCTTCATGTTGGTTGCCGCATCCTTCGATCGCGTCGTGTCGCGCCACAGGATAGAGGCGGCGCCTTCCGGCGAAATCACCGAATAGATGGCGTGTTCGAGCATGTAGACGCGGTTGGCGGTGGCGATGGCAATGGCTCCGCCCGAACCACCTTCGCCGATGACCACCGAGATCGACGGTACTTTCAGGCCGAGACAGGTCGAGGTTGAACGGGCGATAGCCTCCGCCTGGCCGCGCTCTTCAGCGTTGACACCGGGATAGGCGCCGGCCGTGTCGACCAGCGTCAGCAGCGGGATCTTGAAGCGGTCGGCCAGTTCCATCAGCCGTACCGCCTTGCGGTAGCCCTCCGGGCGAACCGATCCGAAATTATGCTTCAGGCGGCTGGCTGTGTCGGAACCTTTTTCCTGGCCGATGATGGCAATGGGTTCGCCGCGGAAACGGGCGAAACCGCCGACGATCGCCTGGTCCTCACCGAAATTGCGGTCGCCGGCCAGCGGCGTGAAATCGGTGAACAGGCCCTTGATATAGTCGACGCAATGCGGCCTGTCGGGATGGCGAGCCACCTGCACCTTCTGCCACGGCGTCAGCGCCTTGTAGGCGTCGCGTAGCGCGTCGCGGGAGCGCTTCTCGAGACGGCTGATCTCGTCGCCGACATCGACCGCCTCGCCGTTCTCGGCAAGCTTCTTCAGCTCGAGGATCTTGCCCTCGAGGTCCTGCACCGGCTTTTCGAAATCGAGGTAGTTGTACATGCGTGAGCGGACCGATACGTCGGAAGGCAATGGCTGACGGAACCCTTGAATCCAAGGCTCCGGGCGGTGAAATGTCGTCCTCACATAGCGATATGAGGCCTAGTCGGCAAGCGGATGATGATCGTTGACCAGCCGCACCAGCCGCTCTTCCAGCACATGGGTGTAAATCTGTGTCGTCGATATGTCGGCATGGCCAAGCAATTGCTGCACGGCCCGGAGATCGGCGCCGTTCTGCAGGAGATGGCTGGCGAAAGCATGGCGCAGCACGTGCGGCGAGATCTTCGCCGAGGCGATGCCGGCCCTTGCCGCCAGCCCTTTCAGGTCACGCGCGAAGACTTGACGCGAGAGATAGCCGCTGTCGGAGGCGGCCGGAAACAGGAACGGACTGTCGGCAAAGGCGGGCACCTTGGCACGGGCGGCAAGCCAGGTCTTCATCGCCGCGCGTGCCTTGGCGGACAGCGGCACCATGCGCTCCTTGTCGCCCTTGCCGCGCACCATGAAGAAACGGTCGTCGCGCTGCGCCACCGTCACCGGCAGGCCGACCAGCTCGGAAACGCGCAGGCCGGTGGCGTAAAGCACCTCGACCAGCGCATGCAGGCGAAGTGATGCCAGGCTGTCCCCATCGCCCGACGAGACATCGCCGGCTTCAAGTGCCGCACGGTCGATCAGCCGGCCGGTGTCGGCCTCGCTCATCGTCTTGGGCAGCGGGCGGCCCTTTTTCGGACTGTCCAGCGTGCCGGTCGGGTCATCGCCGCGCAGGCCTTCGGCGTAAAGGAATTTGAAGAACTGGCGGATCGCCGACAGTTTGCGCGCCTGCGACGTGGCTGCAAAGCCGCGGGCGGCAATGTCGTCGAGATAGGCGCGGATATCGGCGGCGGCGGCAGTGGCCAGCCCGCCATCGATCGCGCCAGAAGCGTCCTCGAGGTCGCGGCGGTAGGAGGAAAGCGTGTTTTCGGCCGCGCCCCGCTCGGCGCTCATCATTTCCAGAAAGGCTTCGATGCGGGCGGCGCTGTTCATTCAATTTTTCTTCGGGTTCAGCTTTTCTTGGGGTTCAGCTTTTCCGGAGGGATGCGCACGCTCATTTCCCCCTTCTTTGGCTCGACGAACATCACCAGGGCGAACATCGTACCATAGGCAATGCCAGCCAGAATCGCTGTTACCACGACAAAGCGAAACAGTGTCGGCATCAATTTTCGCCCGTCTTCTTGTTCTGCGTTTCCAAACCCTGTCCCCTTATGGGACGCCAATCCGGCCAATTCAAGGAAGAAGCTGGGGCCTGTTAGCAACTTCTGATGCAGACCCTGCCGGTCCATATCGGGTTCAAGGCACTTGCCACGCTTGACGCAAACGGGCTTTTCATGTCGATACGCCGGCAAAGAGGGCCCTCGAACAATCCAATGAACGCGCTGCCAGCAAATCCTCCAGACGAGACCCACGCCGCGTTGCTTGGCCGGCTGGGCAGCCGTTCCGTCGTCTTCGTCGGACTGATGGGCGCCGGCAAGACGGCGATCGGCCGCAAGGTGGCGACGATGCTGGCGCTGCCCTTCATCGACAGCGACCAGGAGATCGAAAGCGTCTCGCGCATGACCGTTCCGGAACTGTTCGAGCGCTATGGCGAGACCGAATTCCGGGCGCTGGAGCAGCGCGTCATCCTGCGCGTGCTGGAAAACGGCCCGCAGGTGCTATCGACCGGCGGCGGCGCCTTCATGAACGTACAGACACGCGAGGCGATTGCAGCGCAGGGCGTGTCGGTATGGCTGAAGGCCGAACTCGACCTTCTGATGGACCGCGTCTCCAAGAAACAGAACCGGCCGCTCCTGAAAAGCGCCGACCCCCGCGCCGTGCTGGAGCGGCTGATGGGCGAGCGCTATCCGGTCTACGCGACATCGGACGTCACCGTGCCGACCCGCGACGACCGCAAGGAAGTCATCGCGACCGAGGTGGTGGACGCGCTGTGCCGGCATTTCGGCATCGATGAGACGACGGCGGCGGGCGAGGTGGAATCGTGAGCATCAATGCACCCGTTGCCGTCGAAGTCGGCCTTGGCGATCGGACCTATGACATTCTGATCGGCTCGGGGTTGTTGGCCCGCGCGGGCGCCGAGATTGCGCGCCGGCTGCCGGGCACGCGCGCTGCGGTTATCACCGATGCCAATGTCGCGGCAGCGCATCTCGCTGCCCTTCAGGCCAGCCTCGAAACAGGTGGCATCCAGACCGCCGTGATCACGTTGCCGCCCGGCGAGAAGACCAAGAGTTTTGCCCATCTCGAGGAAGTGGTCGACGGTGTTCTGGCTGCGAAACTGGAGCGAGGCGACATCGTCATCGCCTTCGGCGGCGGCGTTATTGGCGACCTTGCGGGCTTTGCCGCCGGCATTGTGCGGCGCGGGATGAATTTCGTGCAGATCCCGACCTCGCTGCTGGCGCAGGTCGATTCCTCGGTCGGCGGCAAGACCGGCATCAACAGCCCACGCGGCAAGAACCTTGTCGGCGTCTTCCATCAGCCGAAACTGGTGCTGGCCGACACCGGAGTGCTCGACACGCTGCCGATCAGGGAATTCCGCGCCGGCTATGCCGAACTCGCCAAATACGGGCTCATTGACCGGCCGGAATTTTTCGCCTGGCTGGAAAAGAATTGGGTCCAGGTTTTTGCCGGCGGGCCGGAGAGGGTGCAGGCTATTGCCGAAGCCTGCCGCGCCAAGGCCGATGTGGTTGCGCGCGACGAATTCGAGACCGGCGACCGCGCGTTGCTCAATCTCGGCCACACATTCGGCCACGCGCTGGAAGCCGCCACCCAATATGACGGAAGCCGCCTCGTCCATGGCGAAGGCGTCGCAATCGGCATGGCGCTGGCCTACCGGTTCTCGTCACGGCTCAATCTGGCCAGCCCCGACGATGCCGCGCGCGTCGAGTCGCATCTGCGCGCCGTCGGCCTGCCTTGGCGGATAGCCGACATCCCGGGCGAATTGCCTGACGCCGAGGCTCTGCTTGCCTTCATCACCCAGGACAAGAAGGTGTCACGCGGCGCGCTGACCTTCATCCTGACGCGCGGCATCGGCCAGGCTTTCATTGCCAAGGATGTTCCGGCATCGGAAGTGCTGTCGTTTCTGACAGAAAACCATCCTGACCAGCAGAAGATGCGGCCGAGATGACCAACGAGCCCGGCTGGATCGTCGTCGCCGTCCTTGCCATCCTCATCGTGCTGCTCGTTGCCGTGCGCACGCGCCTGCTTGCCATGTTCGGATACGAGCTTTCGCGCATCGAGCCGCAGCGTTCCAGCCAGGACGAATTGCGCGGTGCGGTCGACGATTTCCGCCGCGACGGCCAGGTGGTGCGCGAGGATCGCGACCGCGTCGGCGGGCTGTTCGATCTCGCCGAGCTGGAAGTCTCCGACGTCATGGTCCACCGCACCAACATGCGCTCGGTCAATGCGGACAATGCGCCGGAAGCGGTGGTGCGCGAGATTTTGCAAAGCCCGCACACCCGCATGCCGCTGTGGAAAGGCTCGCTCGACAACATCGTCGGCGTGCTGCATGCGAAGGATCTGCTGCGCGCCTTGAACGAAGTCGGCAACGATTTCTCCCGGATCGACGTGATGAAGATCGCCTCGAAACCCTGGTTCGTGCCCGACACCACGACCTTGCAGGAACAGCTCAACGCCTTCCTGCGCCGCAAGGCGCATTTCGCCGTCGTCGTCGACGAATATGGCGAGGTCGAAGGGCTGGTGACGCTGGAGGACATTATCGAGGAGATCGTCGGCGAGATCGCCGACGAGCATGATGTCGACATACAGGGCGTCAAGCAGGAGGCCGACGGCTCCGTCGTCGTCGACGGTACGGTGCCCATCCGTGACCTCAACCGGGCTCTCGACTGGAACCTGCCGGATGAAGAGGCCACCACCATTGCCGGCCTCGTCATCCACGAGACGCAATCGATCCCCGAGGAGAAGCAGGCTTTTACGTTCCACGGCAAGCGCTTCGTCGTCATGAAACGCGACAAGAACCGGATCGCAAGGCTGAGGATCAGGCCAGCCGGCGACACCTGATACGCGCAGGGAGGCCGGGGCACGTCATCCGGCGATCTGGCTGGTCGAGCGTTCGCGGATCGTCGCGCCGGTCTCGGCATCTATGGCCGCCAAGCTGACTTCATATCCCCAAAGCCTGCGAATGTGACGAAGCGTGGCATCGCGGCTGGCATCCTCGAGAAGGATGCCGTCATTGACCTTGTGCTGCAGCCGCAAATGGCGGTCGCCGAGCAGATCGACATCCACCACCTGAATGTCCGGCCGGTTCGCGCCGAGATCGTAACTGTTGGCGAGCGCGTCGCGTATCTTGCGGTAGCCGCGCTCGTCGTGGATCGAGGCGACCAGACAATGCGGTTGGTCGGCAGCGTCGCCGAGCACAAAAAACCGCCATTTCCGGATCATGGCCGGACTGAGGTACTGGCGGATAAACGATTCGTCGCGATGATCGGCCCAGGCGTCAAGCAGGACCTCGCGCCAGTTGCCCTGGCCGGCGATGTCGGGAAACCAATCGCGGTCCTCGGCCGTGGGTTTGGTCGAGATGCGCTGAATGTCCTGCATCATGTCGAGGCCGAGAGCATAGGGGTTGATGCCTGAAAAGCGCTGATCGTCGAAGGCCGGCTGGAAGATCACGTTGGAATGATTGCGCAGGATTTCGAGCATGGCGCCTTCGCTGATCTGGCCGCGGTCGAACAGCATGTTCATCAGCGTATAGTGCACGAAAGTGGCACAGCCTTCGTTCATCACCTGTGTTTGCCGTTGCGGGTAAAAATATTGCGCGATGACGCGGACGATCCTGATGATCTCACGCTGCCAGGGCTCCAGGACCGGGCTGTTCTTTTCCAGGAAATAGAGCAGGTTTTCCTCAGGAAGGTTTAGCGATTTCTTCCGCTCCGGGTCTTGGCCCTTCTCGTTGGTCGCTTGCTGGGAAGGCGGCAGCGTACGCCACAAGTCGTTGTAGGAGCGCTCCTCGTATTCGAGACGCTCGCGAATTCCTTCGCGCTGCCGTTCCGACGACAGCCTCGGCGGCCGGTGATAGCGAAACACGCCCTGATCCATCAGCGCGTGGGCGGAATCGAGAACAGCCTCGACGGCGGCGAGGCCGTGCCGCTCCTCGCAACGGACTATGTAGCCCTTGGCGAAGTCCAGGTAGCCGAGGATCGCACCCGCATCCGTCCACTGTTTGAACAGCTGATTGTTCTTGAAGAAATGATTGTGCCCGAGCGCTGCATGGGCCGTCACCAAGGCCTGCAGGGCCATGGTGTTTTCCTCCATCAGATAGACGATGCAGGGATTGGAATTGATGACCAGTTCATAGGCAAGCCCTCGCCCGCCTTTGCGATAGAGCAGATCCTGGTGGAGGAAATGTTTGCCGAAAGACCAGTGACGGTACATCAATGGCATGCCGATGGATGAATAGGCGTCGAGCATTTGTTGCGACGAGATGATCTCCATCTGAACGGGATAGGTGTCCAGATGAAGCTCTTCAACCGCAAGTGCCTCGATCGCGTCATAGGCCCGTGACAATGTTTTGAAATCCCAGTCTGACCCTGAGAAAAGCAGGCTGGATTTGCTCGCTTGTCTGGCCATCGGGAACCCTCACGCTCTCTTGAGGGAGGCCGGCTGCCTGCCGAAGAGCTGGCGAAAGACCGGGTAGATATCGGCGGGTGTGGCGATGCGGCTCATCTGGAAGTTCGGCCACTTCTGGTCGATGGCGTTATAGGCACGCCACAGCGACGTCCCGTTTTCGGTCGAGCCGAAAATATGGGCTTCACGCTCGTCGATGATCTCGACATAGGCAAAATATTGGCACAGCCGCATGAGCTCGCCGTTGAGCAGCGAAATGCATCGCTCTGAATCGCCGGCGAAATTGTCGCCGTCCGAGGCCTGGGCGGCATAGATGTTCCAGTCGTGGGCCGGGTAGCGGCTGGCGATAATACGGTGCATTTCCTCCAGCGCGGTGGAAACGACAGTGCCGCCGCTTTGGGTGTTGTAGAAAAATGTCTCCTCGTCGACCTCCTGAGCCAGGTGCGTGTGGCGGATGAAGACAATCTCGATGCGGTCGTAGCGTCGTTTCAAGAACAGGTGCAGCAGCACGAAGAAGCGCTTGGCCAGATCCTTCTCGCGCTCGCCCATGGACCCGGACACGTCCATCAGACAGAACATGACGGCATTGGCGTTCGGCACCGGCCGGGAATCGAAGCGGTTGAAGCGGATGTCGACCGGATCGACGTAGGCAATCCGACGGCGGCGTCGTTCCAGCCGGTCAAGCTCTTCGCGCAATGCCGCGATACGCTGGCGCGCGTCGACGCTGGATGGCGCCGACTCGAGCGAGGCGATTTCCTCGAGGATCGCATCCAGTTCGACCTGCTTGGGGCGCCTCAGCGCAATGCGGCGGCCGTGGCTGTTGCGCATCGTGCGGCCGACATTGATGTTGGTGGGCGAACCGGTGGCGGCGAAGCCGGCTCTGCGCGGCTTGAAGGCAAGGATCTCTTTGAGGTTGAGCTTGACCATGTCCGGGAGCTCGAGATCCTCGAAGAATAGATCGAGCACTTCCTCGCGCGACAGTACGAAACGAAAGTCGTCCTCGGATGCCTTGTTTCCCGGGGACGATGCTCCCCCGCCGCCTCCGCCGGGCTTGGGGATCAGGTCTCCAGCGGAGAAATGCCTGTTGCCCGGCAAGATGTGCTGGCGCTTGCCGCTGTCGCGGGCGTTGTTGAAGCTCGGCTCGCTTGTGCCTCTTTCGGGCATGCGCACGGCGTGCTCGGAATCCGCGTCGGCAATCCTGCCGGTGCGGATCTGGTCGCGTATGCTCCGCTTCAATTCCTCGCGCGCGCGTCGGAGGAAGCGCTGGCGATTGCCGAGACTCTTGTCTTTCGGGTTCAGGCGGCGGTCGATGAAGATCGGCATGGAACCATCCGGGTTCTCTAACCCGCCCTGTTCACCCGCATGTACCAGTCCACAAGGCGACGAACCTGCCGCTCGGTGTAGCCGCGCTCGACCATCCGCTGCACGAATTCATTGTGCCGCTTTTCCGTGACGCTGTCCTGCTTGGAGCCGAAACTGATCACCGGCAAGAGGTCCTCGACTTGGCCGAACATGCGTTTTTCGATGACTTCCCGCAGCTTTTCGTAACTTGTCCACGCCGGGTTGCGGCCATGGTTTCTTGCACGGGCGCGCAGCGTGAATTTCACCACCTCGTTGCGGAAGTCCTTGGGATTGGCGATGCCGGCCGGTTTTTCGACCTGCGAAAGCTCGTTGTCCAAAATTTCGCGGTTGAGGATCTGGCCGGTGTCAGGATCCTTGTAGTCCTGGTCTTCGATCCACGCGTCGGCGTAGGCGATGTAGCGGTCGAAAAGGTTCTGGCCGTACTCGCTGTACGATTCCAGATAGGCTTTCTGGATCTCATGGCCGATGAATTCGGCATACCGCGCGGCCAGCTCGGACTTGATGAACTCCAGATAGGCGGCTTCCGTCTCCTTCGGAAACTGTTCGCGCTTGATTGCCTCCTCCAGGATGTACATGAGATGCACGGGGTCGGCGGCCACCTCTTCGGTGTCATAGTTGAAGGTCTGCGACAGGATCTTGAAGGCAAAGCGCGTGCTGACGCCTGCCATGCCCTCGTCGACGCCAGCGGCGTCCCGATATTCCTGAACCGACTTGGCCTTGGGGTCGACTTCCTTGAGGTTCTCGCCATCATAGGCGCGCATCTTGGTGTAGAGCGGCGAATTGTCGTGCTCGGCCAAGCGGGTCGAGACGGTAAACCGGCTGAGGATGTCCAGCACCTCTGGAGCGCAGGGACTGGCGGCCAATTCGCTCTCCCGCAGCAGCTTCTCGTAGATATGTCGCTCTTCGGTTATCCGCAGGCAATACGGCACCTTGACCACGAGGATGCGATCGAGAAAAGCCTCATTGTTCTTGTTGTTCTTGAACTGCAGCCATTCCGACTCGTTGGAATGGGCCACGATGATCCCCTGGTAGGGAAAGGCGCCGAAATTTTCGGTGCCGTTGTAGCTGCCTTCCTGGGTGGCGGTCAGCAGCGGATGCAGGACCTTGATAGGCGCCTTGAACATTTCGACGAATTCAAGCAGGCCCTGGGTGGTCCGGTTCAGTCCGCCACTGTAGGAATAAGCGTCCGGATCGGATTGGCTGAAATTTTCCAATTGCCGGATGTCTACCTTGCCAACCAGGGCCGAAACGTCCTGATTGTTCTCGTCGCCGGGCTCGGTCTTGGCGATGCCGATCTGGCGCAGCCGCGAAGGCATCAGCTTGACGACGCTGAACTTGGAAATGTCGCCGGAGAGTTCATCGAGGCGCTTGGCCGCCCATGGCGAAATGAGCCCATTCAACCGGCGTCGGGCAATGCCGTATTTATCCTCCAGCAGGTCGCCCATGCGATCGGGATGGAAAAGGCCCAGCGGCGATTCGAAAACCGGGCTGACCTGGTTGCCGACCTTCAGCGTATAGATCGGGCGCTGTTCCATCAACTTCTTCAGCCGCTCGGCAAGGGACGATTTGCCGCCGCCCACGGGGCCGAGCAAATAGAGGATTTGCTTGCGCTCCTCGAGCCCCTGGGACGCATAGCGAAAATAGCCGGCGATGCGCTCGATTGTGTCCTCCATGCCATAGAAATCGGCAAAGGAGGGGTACACTTTCAGGGTCCGGTTGGAGAAAATGCGGCCGAGCCGCTCATCCTTGCTGGTGTCGACCAGGTTCGGCTCGCCGATCGCCTCGACCATCCGCTCAGGCGCCGAGGCATACATTGATCTGTCTTCTCGGCAGGCAAGGAGATACTGCTGGATGCTGATCTCTTCCTGCGCCGCGTTGGTGTAAATTTCCGAAAACAGATCGAAGACGTCAGACTGGTTCTCTCGCATGATGCTTTTGCCCTCGGAGCCGCTGTGGCTTCCATTCGGCTCACCTCGCATTCAACTGTCGGGGGGTGCCGTTTGTTCCCTTCATGTGAAGAGGTGGCTGCGATCATAAGGATTTGAGGCCACTCCGGGATCAAGGCGCTCGGTGCGGCGGTATTCAGCGCGGGTAGCGGGTGTGTTGCGAATCCCTGACTGGACGGCTGGGGCCGCCGCGTGCAGTCTTGCCTCGCCAGGAGACAGTGATGATCGATCGACGAAGCCTGATCATGGCCTCGGTGGCGGCGATGCTGCCGTTGGAAGCATCGGCCGCGTCGGAAACACGCCGACCCACGCCAAAAACCTTAGACTACGGGCCGGCCAAGCTCGACATCTATGCGCCCGATGATGCAATGGGCCTGCCGGTCGTGTTTTTCGTTCATGGCGGCACCTGGCAGTTTGGCAAACGCAGTCAGGTCGACGCCAAACCGGCCTTCCTGCTCGCCAACGGCTTCTGCTTCGTCTCCATCGATTACCGCATGTTGCCGCAGGCCGAGGTCGCCACCCAGGCCGGTGACGTCGAAAAGGCCTACGCCTACATCAGGGCCAACATCGCCCGACATGGCGGCGATCCCAACCGCATCGTCGGCATGGGCCATTCGGCCGGCTGCCATCTGATTGCGCTGACCGGCATGCGCGGCGGGTTGCCCGGCATAGCCGCGCTCATTCTCGACGACACCAGGGCCTATGATCTTGCAGCACTTGCCAAGAAGGGCGGCATGGTGCGGGCCTATGCCCGCGTCTTTTCCGATGCCGCGCAATGGGCGGCACTGTCGCCGGCCAGCCATGTCGACGGCCGCAGGCACCCGCCGACGTTCATTGCCTATTCGCGCGCCCCTGGCCGCGGCGAGGACTCCAAGGCCTTTGCCGAGCGCCTGCGCGCGACGGGCACCAAGGTTACGCTGTTCGACGGCAGCGCCTATTCGCACATGTCGATCAATCGCGACTTTGGCGAGGATGGCGACGCGCTGACCGCGGCCGCGCTGGCATTCCTGAAATCGACGGTTGGCTGATCTTTACGGCACTGGATCAGATCAAAAGTGGTGGCGGGACATTGCTGTGCGGGCGCGCCCGGGTGCAAGTGCTCTTCGATCGTGAGCGGGAGGGAATTGCATGAACGGCGCCGATGTCCTGTGTGACGTGCTTCTGGCCAATGATGTGACGGTCTGCTTCGCCAATCCCGGCACCTCCGAAATGCACTTCGTTGCAGCACTTGACCGCAAGCCGAAAATGCGTTGCGTGCTCGGGCTGTTCGAGGGCGTGGTGACCGGGGCCGCCGATGGCTATGCGCGGATGACCGATCGGCCGGCCGCGACGCTGCTGCATACCGGTCCCGGCCTGGCCAACGGTCTCGCCAACATGCACAATGCCCGGCGTGCCTTCAGCCCGTTGATCAACATCGTCGGCGACCACGCCTCTTACCATCTGCCGCTCGATGCCCCGCTCACCAGCGATATCGAAAGCCTTGCGGCGCCGATGTCCAACTGGGTCGGCCGCGTCAAGGGCCCGGCCGATATCGCGCCGGCAGCTGAAGCAGCCTTTCGCGCCTCGCTGACACCACCCGGCGTCGCGACGATGATCCTGCCGGCGGATGCCGCCTGGGGCGAAGTCGACGCGGTTTCGGTCGGCAAGGTGAAGCTGGTGCCAGCGCCGGCCGTCGATATGGACGCCGTGCGCAAGGTCGCCGCGGCGATCCGTGCCGCTCCGGGCCGGGCAGGCATGATCGTTCGCGGAAAGGCCGCACGCGCCGGTGCGCTCGCCATCGCCGGGCAAATCTCGACGGGCAGCGACGTCCGGCTATTCGGCGAGGTTCTGATCGCACGGATGCAACGCGGGCGCGGGCGTGTCGCGCCGACCCGCATTCCCTATCCGGTCGACGCGGCGATGGCTGTGCTCAGGGATGTCGATGTTCTGATCCTGGTCGGCGCGAAGGAGCCGGTTGCCTTCTTCGCCTATCCGGGAAAACCGGGACGGCTCGTACGGGAAGGCTGCGAGGTGCTGACACTGGCCGCCCATGGCGACGATCTGCATGCGGCGCTGGAGGCGCTTCGCGACGAACTTGGCATCAAGCCGCAGCAACGACAGGTGCTCGCGGCCGCTTTTCCCGACGAGGCAACGCCGAGCGGCAAGCTGACGGAAGATGCGATCGCGCTGTCGGTGGCGCGCAAACTGCCGGCCGATGCGATCATTTGCGATGAAGCGGTCACCTCGGCCAGGCGTTTCTTCGCGCTGTCGGCCTTTGCAGCGCCGCACGACTACATGATGGGCACGGGCGGATCGATCGGCGGCGGCATCCCGATGGCGACCGGGGCGGCAATCGCCTGTCCGGACCGCAAGGTGATCAATCTCGAGGCCGATGGCAGCGGCATGTACACGGTGCAGGGATTGTGGACGCAGGCGCGGGAAAAGCTCGACGTGGTGACGATCGTGTTTTCCAACCGAACCTATGCGATCCTGCATGGCGAGATGAAGAATGTCGGCGTCGGCGCCATCGGCGAGAACGCCAGGCGCATGCTCGACCTCGACTATCCCTCGCTCGACTGGGTGTCGCTGGCCAAAGGCATGGGCGTGGAGGCGGCCCGCGCCGATACGTGCGAGCGCTTCGAGGCGCTGCTGGACAGCGCGCTGTCACGGCGCGGGCCGTTCCTCATCGAAGCGGTGCTCTGAGCGCGGCGAAAAACGATAGGCGGAACCGAGCTACCAGCGGGTCTTTTCGCCGGGAGCCGCCGGTTCGATCGCCAGCGCGTGCACGCCGGCCTTCAATTCGTCGGCAAGCAGTTCATTGACGGCGCGGTGACGGTCGATGCGGCTCATGCCGGCAAAGGCGGAAGCGACGACGCGGACGCGAAAATGCGTCTCGCCGGTGCCGTCGTAAGTGCCGTGATGGTCGGAGCCGTGATGGTGGTGGCCGGCATGGAGATGGCTCTCGTTGATGATGACCAGCCTGTCCGGCGAAAATGCCTTATTGAGCTTGTCTTCCATGGTCGCCTGTATGGACATCGCCATCTCCCTTCACCAAATATCGCTGGCGTCTCGGCCTGGAAACCGAAAATCGGTTTCGCGAGGGGCCGCCGCCGTGCAACAAAATCCGCCATTCGCCTGCTTTATGCCGCGATTCAGCGGTTAGGGCGATGATCGCGAAAATGTCAATTCTTGTTTCGCATCTGCGAACGCCCCATAAATGGGTAAGATGAAGCCGTACCCCAAATATTTCGAGAAGATTCGCGTCCGCCCCGACAAGGACGCGGAGCTGAAGTCGCACTCGCCGATCTGCCAGTGGGACGGCTGCAAGGAAGCGGGCACCCATCGTGCGCCGGTCGGGCGCATGAAGGAGGGCGAGTATTTCCATTTCTGCTTCGATCATGTGCGCGAGTACAACAAGGGCTTCAACTACTTTTCCGGCGTGCCGGACACCGAGGTCGCGCGCTTCCAGAAGGAAGCCATGACCGGGCACCGGCCGACCTGGAAGATGGGCGCCAACGGGGCCTCGACGCGGTCGTCGCCCGATATGGCCCAGATGCGTTCCGGCCGGGCCGGCTACTATAACCGCATGCGCGACCCGTTCGACCTGTTCAAGGGACCGAAGGATCCGCGCGAGGCGCGCGAGCGCAAGGCCAAGCCGCTTGAGGCCAAGGCGCTGGAAACGCTTGGCCTTGATACAAAGGCGACTGGCAAGGAGATCAAGGCGCGCTATAAGGAACTGGTGAAACAGCACCATCCGGATGCGAATGGTGGCGACAGAGGTTCGGAAGACCGGTTCCGCGATGTGCTGCAGGCCTATCGCGTGCTCAAACAGGCGGGCCTGTGCTGAGCGGCCATACGGTTTGTGTCGTTTTCCAACTTTCATAAGGTTGGAAAAGGCTCTAAGACCGCCCCCGGACAAAATCGATTGCCGGCGAAATCAGACGTTTCGCCCGTGGAGACGTTGAGAGATATGAACAAGGTCGATCGTGACATCGCCAATCTGCCCGACACGACGGTGTCGGTGAAGGAGAAATTCGGCTTCGAGTCCAAGATGGTGGTGCCGGCCTATTCGGTGACATCGGAGCATGTGCCCGACATCGACCCGGACTATCTCTTCGACAAGAACACGACGATGGCGATCCTTGCGGGCTTTGCCTACAACCGCCGCGTCATGGTGTCGGGCTATCACGGCACCGGCAAGTCGACCCATATCGAACAGGTTGCCGCCCGCCTCAACTGGCCTTGCGTGCGCGTCAACCTCGACAGCCATGTCAGCCGTATCGATCTCGTCGGCAAGGACGCGATCGTGGTCAAGGACGGCCTGCAGATCACCGAATTCCGCGACGGCATCCTGCCCTGGGCCTACCAGCACAATGTCGCGCTGTGCTTCGACGAGTACGACGCCGGCCGTCCGGATGTGATGTTCGTCATCCAGCGCGTGCTGGAATCGTCGGGCCGGCTGACGCTGCTCGACCAGAGCCGGGTCATCCGCCCGCATCCGGCCTTCCGGTTGTTCTCGACCGCCAACACGGTCGGCCTCGGCGACACCACTGGCCTCTATCACGGCACCCAGCAGATCAACCAAGCGCAGATGGACCGCTGGTCGATCGTCACCACGCTGAACTATTTGCCGCACGACAACGAAGTCGCCATCGTGCTGGCCAAGGCCAAGCACTATCGCGACAGCAAGGGCAAGGACATCGTCAACAAGATGGTGCGCGTCGCCGACATGACACGTTCGGCCTTCATCAACGGCGATCTGTCGACCGTGATGAGCCCGCGCACCGTGATCACCTGGGCCGAGAATGCCGAGATATTCGGCAATATCGGCATGGCGTTCCGGCTGACCTTCCTCAACAAGTGCGATGAACTGGAACGCTCGGTGGTGGCCGAGTTCTACCAGCGCGCCTTTGGCGAGGATCTGCCCGAGAGCGCCGCCAACGTGGTGCTGGGCTAAGCAGAGTCTCGATGGCGGGTCCGGGCGACAACACGCGCAACAAGTCGAAGACGGGTTCTGAAGCCGACAGCTTCAAGCGCGCCGTCACCGTCTGCATGCGCGCCATCGCCGGCGACAAGGAGCTGGAGGTCGGCTTCGCCAAGGACCGGCCGGCGCTCGCCGGCAGCCGTGCGCGTCTGCCAGAATTGCCGAAGAAGGCGTCGAAGACCGATATCGCGATCACCCGCGGCCTCGGCGATTCCATGGCGCTGAAGCGCGCCTGCCACGATGTGCGCATCCACACCAAGCTGGCGCCGGAAGGCAAGGCGGCCCGCGCCATCTATGACGCGGTCGAACAGGCTCGCGTCGAGGCGATAGGCTCACGCGCCATGCAAGGCGTCGCCGACAATATCGGCTCGATGCTGGAGGACAAATACGCCAAGGCCAATCTCGTCGACGTCAAGGACAAGGCCGACGCGCCGATCGAGGAAGCACTCGCCTTGATGGTGCGCGAGAAGCTCACCGGCCGTCCGATCCCGAAAAGCGGCGAGCGGCTGGTCGAACTCTGGCGCCCTTGGGTCGAGGAAAAGGCCAAGGCCGATCTCGACGGGTTGTCGGCCAAGCTCGGCGACCAGCAGGCGTTCGCCCGGGTCGTGCGCGAGATGCTCGCCTCCATGGAAATGGCCGAGGAGCTCGGCGACGACCAAGAGACGGAAGATTCCGAGGACAATGACGACAACCAGCCGCAAGGCGAGGAGCAGAGCGAGGAGGGCGGCGAAGAGGATTCCGGCTCCGAGCAGTCGCAGTCCGAGGACGCCGAAGCTTCGGCCGATGACGAACAGTCGGCCGAGACCGAAGCCTCCGACGCCACCGCGGACGACCTGTCCGACGATGACGACGCCGATGCCGAAACGCCCGGCGAGGCGCGCCGCAACGACAATCCCTTCACCAATCTGCCGAAGGAGATCGACTACAAGGTCTTCACCACGGCTTTCGACGAGACGGTCGGGGCCGAGGAGCTGTGCGAAGAAGAAGAGCTCGACCGGCTGCGCGCCTTCCTCGACAAGCAGCTGGCCAATCTGTCCGGCGTCGTCGGGCGGTTGGCCAACCGGCTGCAGCGTCGCCTGATGGCACAACAGAACCGCTCCTGGGATTTCGACCTGGAAGAAGGTTACCTCGACCCGGCAAGGCTGGTGCGGGTAGTCATCGACCCGATGCAGCCGCTGTCGTTCAAGCAGGAGCGCGACACCAAATTCCGCGACACGGTGGTGACGCTGGTGCTCGACAATTCCGGCTCGATGCGCGGCCGGCCGATCACGGTCGCGGCAACCTGCGCCGACATATTGGCCCGCACGCTGGAGCGTTGCGGCGTCTCAGTCGAGATCCTCGGTTTCACCACGCGGGCCTGGAAGGGCGGCCAGGCGCGCGAGAAATGGCTGAAGGACGGCAAGCCGCCGAATCCTGGCCGGCTCAACGATCTGCGCCACATCATCTACAAGTCCGCCGACCATCCGTGGCGGCGGGCACGGCGCAATCTCGGCCTGATGATGCGCGAAGGCCTGCTCAAGGAAAATATCGACGGCGAGGCGCTGCTGTGGGCGCACAACCGGCTGATCGCCCGGCCCGAGCAGCGCAAGATCCTGATGATGATCTCGGACGGGGCGCCGGTCGACGATTCGACGCTGTCGGTGAATCCGGGCAATTATCTCGAGCGCCATCTGCGCGCCGTCATCGAGCTGATCGAGACGCGTTCGCCGGTGGAACTGCTGGCCATCGGCATCGGCCACGACGTCACGCGCTACTACCGCCGGGCTGTCACCATCGTCGATGCCGAGGAACTGGCCGGCGCCATGACCGAGCAGCTGGCTTCGCTGTTCGCCGAGGAAAGCGCGAAGGATACGCGACGCGGCGGTGGTATGCGGCGCGCCGGATGATTTCCAGGCGCGGCGGCTTTCAGCAGACGCTTTTCGCCGCCGTCGCCCTGCTTTCCGGCGTGGCTTCGGCGGCAGCCGGTTCAGCTGATTCTACCTCGGTCGAGCCGGTCGAAGTCTCGGCCCGACCGATCGCCGAATTCCACATTGGCCATGCCGACAAGCAGTTCGGTCCGCTCGAATTCGTCGGCGGGCTGGAAATGACTTCGCCGATTCGCGATTTCGGTGCGCTGTCGGCCTTCCGTTTCCTGAAAGCCGGCGGTGATTTCATCGGCGTTGCCGACACCGGCTTCTGGTTCTTCGGCACGGTGGTCCGCGACGCCGACAAGCGACCGTCCGGCATCCAGAATTTCCGCATGCAGCAGATGGTCGACGAGGCCGGCCGGCCGATCGATAAGAAATGGGAGGTCGATGCGGAAGGCCTCGCGGTCAAGGACGGCATCGCCACCGTCGGCTTCGAGCGCGATCACCATGTCGCTCAGTTCAAGATCGACCCCACTGACATGAAGGCGCCGTTCAAGCAGCTGGATTTCGTGGTTCCGGCCCGGGAATTGCGCCAGAATCGCGGCTTCGAGACTGTCACCCATGCCGATGCCAACGGCCAGCATGAGGGTGGGCTTGTCGTGGTCTCCGAGAAGAGCCTCGACAAGGCTGGCAACATCTATGCCGCCATCATCGAAGGCCCGCACAAGGGCGTCTTCACCGTCAAGCGCAATGGCGATTTCGACATCACCGACGGCGCCTTCCTGCCGGATGGCGATCTGTTGCTTCTGGAGCGCAGTTTTTCGATGGCCAGAGGCGTCAAGATGCGGCTGCGGCGCATCTATGGCGAGAGCGTCGAGAAGGGCGCCGTCGCCGACGGGCCGGTGCTGCTGGAGGCCGACATGGGCTACCAGATCGACAATATGGAAGGGCTCGACGTCTGGACCCGCGACGACGGCGCGCAGATGGTGTCGCTGATCTCCGACGACAACCACTCGATCCTGCAGCGCAACCTCTATCTGGAATTCATCCTGCACCAGGATTGAGCGGCGCTCCAACTGCAAAGCTTTGAGGGTTTTCAACGGCGGGTTCGATTTGGTCGGACGCCTTCCCCCATTCCGTCGCTGCTCCGCAGCGCCACCTCCCCCTCCGGAGGAAGAGGAAGAAGTTTGGTCTGGCGAACGCATATCCTTCCTCCACCCGTCGATGGGGAAACGCCCTCCTCTGCCCCGTCGATCGGGGAGAGGTGGCGAGCGAAGCTCGACGGAGTGGGGTCGACTGTTCATCGCCAAAACACTTTAGTCCAGACTTGACAATTGACGCCAACCCCGTAATACTCAAGTCCATGCTTAACTATTCCGAGATCGACAGCATCCTTCGCGCTCTTGTCGAGCCGACACGCCGGCAGATCCTGGAAAGGTTGAGCCGTGGACCGGCCACGGTCAGCCAGCTGGCGGAACCGTTCGGCATGACATTCGCGGCAGTCCTGCAACATCTGCAGACGCTGGAGGCCTGCGGGCTGATCCGCAGCGAAAAGATCGGGCGGGTGCGTACCTGCCGGATCGAGCCAGGCGGGCTTGCTCCGCTCGCCGACTGGATTACCGAACGCCGCATACCGGCGGAACGCCACCTCGACCGGCTTGGCCAGATCCTGGCCGAGACAGATCAATCCCCCAAGAAAAATCAGGACCAGGAAAAGGACGAGCAGCAATGAACCAGATCGCCCCCGTCAAAGACGAGCATTCCGTCATCCACTCCACATTCACCATCGAGCGGACCTATCCGCAATCGCCAACCCGTGTGTTCCATGCCTTTGCCGACAAGGCGACCGTGCGGCGCTGGCGGATCGATGGCGATGGTTTTGCCATCGCCGAATTCAGCTTCGATTTTCGCGTCGGTGGTGGCGAGGTGTCGCGGTTCAGCTATGCCGGCGGTCCAGAGGTCAGGCTTGACGCGCAGTTCCAGGACATCGTTCCCGACCGGCGCATTGTTTTCTCTTATCGGATGGCGATCGGGCCGCAACCAATGTCGGCATCGCTCACCACTGTCGAGCTGATACCCTCAGGCGATGGCACGCGACTAACCTATACCGAGCAGGGCGCCTTTTTCGACGGTGTCGATTCCGCCAAGGGACGAGAAGAGGGAACCCGTGGGCTGCTGGAGGCCCTTGCTGCGGAACTTCAGAAGTCAGGATCGTGAGCCGTTGGCGGCGATCCAGATGACATGGCGCGCGCCGCGCTTGCCGTTGGCGCGCGTATTGACCTCTTCGACCGCGAAGCCTGCCTGCTTCAGCCGCCGCGTGAAGCCGCTGTCTGGGCCTTGCGACCACACTGCCAGCACGCCGCCGGGTTTCAGGGCGCTGCGTGCGGCTGCGAGGCCTTGCACGCTGTAAAGTGCGTCGTTGGATTTGTGGACGATGCCTTCCGGGCCGTTGTCGACATCGAGCAGAATGGCGTCCCAGGCCGCGGGCCGCGACCGGATCAACTGCCCGACATCGGTTTCCTGGATGATGACGCGAGGATCGTCGAGACAGCCGTCAAAGATTTCGGCCATCGGGCCACGTGCCCAGGCGACGACGGCGGGCACCAGTTCGGCGACGACGATTCCGGCATCATTGGCCAATTCTGTGAGTGCGGCGCGCAAGGTAAAACCCATGCCAAGCCCACCGATCAGGATTGTGGGCCGGCTATGGCCGGCAATCCGCTCGCAGGACAGTTTTGCCAGCGCTTTCTCGGAACCGCTGAGGCGGCTGTTCATCAGTTCGTTGGTGCCCAGCATGATCGAGAATTCGGTGCCGCGCCGCTTGAGGCGAAGTTCTTGTGCGCCATCCGGGATCTTGGCCGAATCGAGCTGGACCCACGGGATCATGATCTTTGTCCGACCATGATCTTTTCCGAAAACCGGGTCCCACTCTTCGGGATCATGGCTTAAGCCGCAACCGCCGGCTGGCTCCAGCGGGCGGCGAGCAGACGGTAGGGGATCAACGCCACGACGGCGATGATCAGTTTCACCGAGAGATCACCAAGCGCCCAAGAAATCCAGCGCATCGCCTCGACGTGGAAGACGCCCATCAAAGGTGCGTTTTCCAACGCAAAGCCGTCGTTTGGTCCGGCGAAGGCAAAGGCAGCCGAGAAAGCGACGGTGAAGAACACGGCGGTGTCGAACACCGACCCGACCAGCGTGCCGATGATCGGCGCGCGCCACCAACTCTGCCGGCGCAGCCGGTTGAAGACGGTGACATCGAGCAATTGCGCGCTGAGGAACGCCGCTCCGGACGCGGCCGCGATGCGGACCAGCCGGTCGGCGGCGGTCTCGAATTCGATCAGGCCGTGGCGGAACAGGAAGGGCGGGACAAGGATCGAGCAGATCACCGCCGTCATGAAGCCGACAAAGACGATCCGGCGCGCCACAGTGGGGCCGTAGCGGCGGTTGGCGAGGTCGGTGACCAGGAACGAGAAGGGATAGGTGAAGGCCCCCCAGGTCAGAATGTCGGCCAGCGAGAGGCCGCCGATCTGGCCCTGCATCGGGAATTGCACGAGAATGTTCGATGCCACGACGACAAGCGCCATGGCGGCCACGAATGGCAAATACCGCGAGAAGGAAGTCATTTTTTTATCCTGGGTAATGGAACCAGCCAAGCACCATGCCCATGCGGGCGATGCTTGCCTTCGTATGTGGGCACCGGATTGCCAAAACCTTGCGGCTTCGATCCGATGCTCAGGCCAACAAGATGTTGGCCAGAGGCCAACAAGAGGTCGGCCAGGGCGGTCGTCCCCCGCCTTTGAACTGTTTTAAGCGGCAGCCTGCTCGGCGGTCTTCTTGGCGATCTGCTTTTTCAGCAAACGGGCGCGCTGCGACAATTCCTTGACGTCGGCCTTGGCCAGGAAGGCGTCGAGGCCGCCGCGATGTTCGACCGAACGCAGCGCGTTGGCCGAAATGCGCAGGCGCACGTTCTGGTTCAGCGCTTCCGAAATCAGCGTCACATTGACGAGGTTCGGCAGGAAGCGACGCTTGGTTTTGTTGTTGGCGTGGCTCACATTGTTGCCGGACATGACTGCCTTGGCAGTGAGTTCGCAGGTGCGGGACATTGTTCTAACCTTCAGTTCTCGGGGTCTGCCAAACACTCAAGCCCACGCCGGGTGGCGCGCGGTTCTGGTCAGGCGGCCTTATGGAAAAAGTTGGCGTTCCATAGTTGCATTTCGCCGAGGCGTCAAGCTCCGGCTTGCCCAGCCCCTGCATTGCCCACGGCGCGCCCGGCATTTTCATATTAAGGCCGGAATTCATCCTATAAGCGGTTCCATAGGGACATGCCAGACCGGAGTTGCCCGCCTCCGGCCGAAAATCAAGGACCCGATCCCGCCATGCTTCGTTCGCCACATGCCCTTGTTGCCATGCTTGCCATAGCTTTGCCGTCCGCCGCGTCTGCTGCCTCGCCGCAGTCGTTCAAGGGCGAGTACACGGTGTCGTTTCTTGGTCTTTCGATAGCGAAATCAACGTTTTCCAGCCGCTATGAGAACGGCGCCTACGCGATCCAAGGCAGTGTCACCGCGGCAGGGCTGGCCAAGCTGTTCGACGACACGCGCGGCACGATCTCATCCAAAGGCACGATCGCGGGCAAGAAAATGGTGCCGCAGGCATTCCGCGCCGACTACACCTCCGGCAAGAAGGCATCGGTGGTCGATATCCGCTTTGCCAATGGCAGGGTCACCTCGACGAAGGTCATACCGGCACCGGGCAAACGCGACCCTAAGAACTGGGTGCCGCTCGGTGCCGGCGACTTGGCCTCGGTGCTTGATCCTATGGCCGCCACCGTCATTCATGCCGACAGTCTCGACCAGGTCTGCGGCCGCACGGTGAAGTTCTATGACGGCGAGATGCGTGCCGACCTGACGTTGACCTACGCGTCGAAAGGCACGATCTCGGTCCCAGGTTACAAGGGCGACACCGTCACCTGCCAGATGGGGTTCGAGCCGGTGGCGGGCTATCGCAAGGGCCGCAAGGCGCTGAACTATCTCAAGAACAAAAGCCGCATGATGGTGACGTTTGCACCGCTCGGCCAAACCGGCGTATATGCGCCGATCCATGCCACGGTGGGCACGCAGATCGGCACCTTGACCATCAGCGCCGGGCGTTTCGAAGCCGTACAATAGCCAGGCGCGGAATTGGCGCGCCACTGGAGACAGAATGGGGCGCGCAACACTGATCGGCTTTTCGGCGGTCGCCATGTGGGCGCTCCTCGCACTGCTCACCGACGCATCGGGCCAGGTGCCGCCGTTCCTCTTGTCGGCGATCACCTTCTCGATCGGCACCGGCGTCGGGCTCGTCGCGCGGCTGTTCATGCCGGCACCCGACAAGAGCCAGAAGATACCGCAGCAGGTGTGGCTGATCGGCATTGCCGGCCTGTTCGGCTACCATTTTTTCTATTTCACCGCGCTGCGCAATGCGCCGGCGGTGGAGGCGAGCCTGATCGCCTATCTGTGGCCGCTGCTGATCGTGCTCGGCTCGGCGCTGATGCCGGGCGAAAACCTGGCCTGGAACCATGTCGTCGGTGCGCTGCTCGGCCTTGCCGGCACCGTGCTGATCGTCACCAAGGGCGGTGGCCTCGCTTTCGATGCCCGCTACGCCTTCGGCTATGCCATGGCCGCCGTTTGTGCCGTGCTGTGGTCGTCCTATTCGTTGTTGTCGCGGCGCTTCCCGTCGGTGCCGACCAGCATCGTCACCTGGTTCTGCGCGGCGACCGCGGTGCTGTCGCTCGCCTGCCACCTGGCGCTGGAACAGACGATTCTGCCTGACGGTGTCGGCCAGTGGCTGGCCGTGCTCGGCCTTGGCCTGATGCCGGTGGGTGCCGCCTTCTATGCCTGGGACATCGGCGTCAAGCGCGGCAACATCCAGGTGCTGGGTGCTGCAAGCTATGCGGCGCCGCTGTTGTCGACGCTGGTGCTGATCGCGGCCGGCGTCGCCGAGCCGTCGCTGCGCATCCTCGCCGCCTGCGTGCTCATCACCGGTGGCGCGGTGCTCGCCGCAAAATCCCTGTTCCTGCGCAAGCCGGCTGCGGTCGAGAGCGGAGCCGAGGCATCCGAAAGCGGAGCCGGGGCATCCGAAGACGGAGCCCGGGCATCCGAAGGCGGAGCCAAGGCATGACGATGCCGTTTGCGGGCGGCATCGACGCCAATGCCAATGCGACACTGATTTTTTCGCTGGCGGCGGCGGTCATCTACGCCTTCACGCTTGGCATGCCGCCGACGCTCGCCCGCTCGGCGGCAAAGACGCTTGCCGTGGCGATGCTTGCCGTTCTGGCGGGGCTGCAGGGCGGCCCGCTGCTGCTGGTCGCCGCGCTCGCACTCAGCGCCGTTGGCGACGCCTTCCTGTCGCGCGACGGCGAAAAGTCCTTTCTCGGCGGGCTGGCCAGTTTTCTCGTCGCTCACATCGTCTATGTCGCGCTGTTCCTGCGCAGCGGTGGCGGGTTGGGAGTGCTTGGCGCCGAGCCGTGGCGCGGAGCGATCGCGCTCGCCATGGCGGTGTTCGTGGTCATCGTGCTGGCGGCGCTGTGGCGTCGTGTCGGTCCCAGCCTGCGTATCCCGATCACCGTCTATATCGCGGCGATCCTGGCAATGGGCATCTCGGCGCTGACAACAAGCAATATGTGGGTGATCGGGGGCGCCGTGCTGTTCATGGCGTCGGACGGGCTGCTCGCCACGGAGAAATTCCTTGTGGCCGCCATCTCGCCGCATCGTGCCTGGATGCGTTTCGCCGTCTGGGCGCTGTACTACGCCGCCCAACTCGCGATCACGCTAGGCTTCCTGCTAAATCAGGCTTCTTATTGAGTTAGGACTGTCCAGGCTGCCAGCCGGGTGCCGCCAGCTCAAAAGCTGCAAACTCGAAGCCCGGCGCGACGGTGCAGCCGACCAGTGTCCATTCGCCCAGGCTGCGCGCCGATTGCCACCATTCCGCCGGCACGACGATCTGCGGCCGCTCACCGGCTGCGAGATCGATGCCGAGGACCTGCTCCACAACGGCACTGCCTTCCTCCCACATCGCCAGCGCCAGCGGGGCGCCGGCATGGAAATGCCAGACCTCGGCGGCGTCCTTGACCCGGTGCCAGGCCGAAACCTGATGGTCCTCAAGCAGGAAATAGATGGCAGTCGAATGGCCGCGCGCGCCGCCGGTGCCATCGCGAAAGGTCTCGGCATACCAGCCGCCTTCCGGATGCGGCTTCAGCCCGAGCGTCGCGATGACTTCTGCGGAGCTGGTCATGGCGACGATACCACCGGGCCTAGAAATTGTCCTTGCGCTTGCGGATTTCGGCAAAGACCTCGGCGTCCGAAGCTTTCTCCAGCCCCAGATGCTTGCGGATCGCCGGATCGTGCCAGCGCAGGAAGGGATTGGTCGACAGCTCCTCGCCGATCGTCGTCGGCAGCGTCGGCTTATTGTCGGCGCACAGCTTTTCGATCTTGGCGGCGCGTTCCTTCAATGCCGAATTCGTCGGGTCGACGGTCAGTGCGAAACGGGCGTTGGCGAGCGTGTATTCATGACCGCAATAAATAATCGTTTCGGCCGGAAGCGCGGCCAGCTTCTTCAGCGAATCGTACATCACCGGCGGCTTGCATTCGAACAGCCGTCCGCAACCCAGCGCAAACAGCGTGTCGGCGGTGAACGCCACACCCGAAGCCGGCAAATAGTAGGAAACGTGGCCGGCGGTGTGGCCGGGCGTGGCGATGACTTCGATCTTTTCATCGCCAAGATGGAGAACCGAGCCGTCTTCGACGGTCTCGTCGATGCCGGGGATCTTGGCCTTTTCCGCTTCCGGGCCGACGATGCGCAGCTTGAAGCGCTCTTTCAGCGCCAGATTGGCCTCAACGTGATCCATGTGATGATGCGTGGTCAGGATCATCGTCGGCGTCCAGCCGGTGCGCTTGAGCGCGGCCAGGATAGGCGCTTCCTCGGGCGCGTCGATGATCGCGGTCTGGCCGCTTTTGGGATCATGCACCAGCACGCCGAAATTGTCGCTGCGGCACATGAACTGTTCGATTTCGACCGGCATCGCATCTCTCCGTTTATGGCCGCAGACATAGGGCGCCGGCGCGTGGATGTCATCCTGGATGTTGAAGACATCCTGGATGTTGAGCAACATTCCGGGACGTTGAACGACGTCCCGCAATGTCTAGTGACATTCCCGGAATGCCAGGTCGTCGCGGCCTGTTGTTGAAACCCGCCGATATCGCGGCTACATCCCTGCCATGCATTCCGACATCGTCGATCTTCGCTCCTTCTATTCGACAACACTCGGCCGTTTCGCCGAGCGTTCGATCACCATGGCGTTGTCGTCGATATGGGCGGTCGTGCCCAACGAGCGGCTGGTTGGTCTGGGCTACACCTTGCCGTGGCTGGAGCGGTTCGGCACCGACGCCGAGCGGGTCTTCGCCTTCATGCCGGCGACGCAGGGCGCGGTGGTGTGGCCGGCGACAGGGCCGACGGCGACGGCACTGGTCTTCGACGAGGAACTGCCGCTGGTCGATTCCTGCATCGACCGCATGCTGCTCGTCCATTCGCTCGAACATGTCGAGAACCCGCGTGAGACGCTGAACGAGATCTGGCGCGTGCTGTCGCCGGCTGGCCGCGTGGTCATCGTCGTGCCCAACCGGCGCGGTGTCTGGGCGCGCTTCGAGCACACCCCGTTCGGCAATGGCCGGCCTTTTTCGCGCGACCAGCTTACGGAACTGCTGCGCGAGGCCAATTTCACGCCCGCCGCCTGGTCCGATGCGCTGTTCTTTCCGCCGTCACGGCGCCGTTTCATGATGCGCTTCCACAATGTGCTGGAGCGCGCCGGCCGGCGGCTGTGGCCGATCTTTTCCGGCGTCATCGTCGTCGAGGCGCAGAAACGGCTCTATCAAGGCGTGCCTGTCGTCCAGCGCGCCTCGCGCCGCGTCTTCGTGCCGGTGCTGTCGCCGCATGGCGCCACCCGGCTTGGCCGTCACAATGCCGATGCCAAGCCCTCGGCTGCGCAGGTGACGGCTTCGTGATCACGGCAAGCGTGCCTGACGTCGTTTCCCTGCCTATCTGTCGCAAGCGGACCGACAGCCCATCCGGCAGCCCATACGAACGCCTGTCAAGTTTCTCCATCCGGTTTCAGCACTGACGCGAGGACCTCGGCCATGGCTGATCAACCGGACAATGCCGCCGCCGTTCAGCCGGTTGCCGTGGCGGTCGAAGCCAGCAGCCTGCGCGATCAGGTGATGACGATCCGGCGGGCGCTGGCGGGATCGCCGGTTCGCAAATGGTTGCAGTGGACATTGGTCGGCATCATGGCCGTGATCATCGCAACGTCGATCGGCCAAGTTCTGCTCAACCGCTGGAACCAGCCTTTCTACGATGCGCTTGCGCGCCGCGACATGGCGGCCTTCCTGCACCAGCTCTTCGTCTTCGCGATGATCGCCGGCGGGCTGCTGGTGCTCAATATCGGCCAGACCTGGCTCAACCAGATGATCAGGCTCAAACTGCGCGAGGCGCTGACGCTGGATCTGATCGATCAGTGGATGCGGCCGGCGCGCGCCTTCCGGCTGGCCAATGCCGGCGCCATCGGCGTCAATCCCGACCAGCGCATGCAGCAGGACGCCGCGCATCTGTCCGACCTGTCAACCGATCTCGGCGTCGGCCTGCTGCAGTCGTGCATCCTGCTGGTGTCCTTCGTCGGGGTGCTGTGGGAGCTGTCCTCGGGCTTCGTGTTCCACATCGGCGGGACCTCGCTGGCCATACCGGGCTACATGGTCTGGGCCGCCATCCTTTACGCCGGCATCGCCTCCTGGCTGAGCTGGCTGGTCGGGCGCCCGCTCATCCGCCTGAACAGCGACCGCTATACACGCGAAGCCGAGCTGCGCTCCTCGATGGTGCGCGTCAACGAGAATGTCGATGCCATTGCGTTGTATCATGGCGAGGCCGACGCCAGGCGGCGGCTCGAACTCGATCTCGGCACGGTGCTGGGCGCCATGCGGCGCATCTACACCGCCCAGATCAACCTGTCCTGGGTGACCGACACCTATGGCTGGATCACCGTCGTGGCGCCCATACTGGTCGCTTCGCCGGTCTATTTCTCAGGTGATATCAGCTTTGGCGGGCTGATGATGGCGGTCGGCGCCTTCAACCAGGTCCACTCCTCCTTGCGCTGGTTCATCAACAACATCGGCAGTATCGCCGATTGGCGCGCCACGCTGATGCGCGTGGCCGATTTCCGCATCGCGCTCGATGAAACCGATGCGCTGCATGACACCGAAAAGCGCATCGCCTTCGGCCAAAACGTCAATGGCAGCCTGACTTTCGAGAAGCTCGAAGTGGCCTCGCCGGAGGGTTGCACCAGACTCGCCGACCCGCATGTCGAAATCCGCCCCGGCGAGCGCGTGATGATCACCGGCGACCCCGGTGCGGGCAAGACGCTGTTCTTTCGTGCCATTGCCGGCCTGTGGCCATGGGGAAGCGGCCGGATCGGCCTGCCGGCGGGAGAAACCCCCATATTCGTGCCGCGCGTGCCTTATTTTCCGGTCGGCACGTTGCGCGAGGTCCTCGATCACCCGAACGGGCCCGCGCCGGCGAACGATGCCGACATTTCGGCGGTGCTGGCCGAGGTCGGTCTGGGACGGCTATCCTCGTCGCTCGACCGCGCCGGGCGTTGGGACCATGAGTTGGGCGATGACGAACAACGCTCGCTGGCCTTCGCCAGGCTCGCGTTGCGGCAGCCGAAATGGGTGATCATCGATGAAGCGCTGGATGCGTTCGACGGCCCATCGCTAAGACGCGTGCTGTCGATGCTCGAGAAGCGTTTGCCGAGGACAGCAATCCTCAACATCGGGCGCGGCCAGCACAACAACCACTTCTTCCCGCGCGCTTTGACGATCGTCAAGGATTCCGGTGCGCCAGCCCTGAAGCCCGCCCGCGTCAGGGCCGGCGCGATCGAACCGCCGCCAGCCGCCGCTCGTCGCAAGAAATGAGCTGATTTCCGGGCGAGGGAAGCAAAGCTTTATTTTGCCGCGATCGCGAGGGAAGCTCCTCGGGAGAAACAATCTTGGCGACGGCCATGCTTGATGCTCTGCGCCTGCTTGCCTGTCTTGCCTGCGCCCAGGCTGCCCAGGCTGCCCCGGCCGCCTCGCCGCCGGATGCGCTCGCCGTCGACGTCGAGCTGGTGCTGGCGGTCGACATCTCGCTGTCGATGGACGAGAAGGAGTTCGCCCTGCAGCGGGCCGGTTATGTCGAGGCGCTGCGGCATCCCGACTTCATCAAGGCTGTCCGCGCCGGCGCCAAGGGCCGCATAGCGCTGACCTATTTCGAATGGGCCGGCACGGTGCGCGACGACGCGGTTATCGGCTGGCAGATTATCGATAGTGCCGAGAGCGCGAACAGCTTTGCCGACAAGGTCGCGGCTCGTCCGTTCCGCAGCTTTCGCGGCACTTCGATTTCCGGCGCGCTGGCCTTCGGCACCGAGCTTTTCGACCGCACGTCTTTCCAGGGCGAACGCAGCGTCATCGACATTTCGGGCGACGGACCGAACAATATCGGGCCGCCGGTCACCGCGACGCGCGATGCGGCGACTGCCAAAGGCATCGTCGTCAACGGCCTGCCGATCCTGATCAGCCCGTCGCCCACCTTCAGCCATCTCGACCAGTATTACGCGCAGTGCGTGACCGGCGGACCCGGTTCCTTCGTGCTGCCTATCTATGCCGCCGCCGAGTTTTCGACAGCCATCCGGCGCAAGCTGATCCTGGAAGTGAGCGGCATTCAGGACGAGGTGAGAAGCATCCCCGTCGACGCGGCGACGCCGATAGACTGCCTGCAAGGCGAACGGGACAGGCGGTTTCTATCGGATCCGTATTTTCCCGAACTTGACCGTTGAGCTCTCGACAGAGGGGTTAACGCGATCCGGAGGAAAAACCGTTCCACAATTTCCCGGAATCCCTATCGGTTTAAGCGGGCCGGGCACCAAATTGATTGCGAAACTCGTTGGAGAGATCGCGGCGCCAGCGCCGGCCATGGACATAGCCTTGCATCAATTCCGGCAGCGAATAGCCAAGCGTTTTGGATGAACGGTTGGCCATGTAGCCCTGAAATGCCTCCGGTATCCTGCCTCGCAGGATGTCGGCGATGAGCTGCCGCGAGATCATGTAAGGCGGAATGTGCGGGTAGGCATGGGCAATATGCGGATGTTTGCCCATCAGGTTCGCATAGGCCTCGACATAGCCGTCACGGCGGCCGGAAATCGAGTTCTCCGAATTGTATTTCGTCCAGTCCAGATCCCTGGATAACTGCGCACCGAAGCGCCGGGCAAGGCGCAGCAGCAATTCGCGATCCTGCATGCGGGTGATGTCGCTGTCGTAGCCGCCGATGGCCAGCAAGGCTTCGCGGCGAGCGGTGATCGCGGAGCCGGCAATGAAGATGGTCTGCCCAACCAGCGCCCGCTCCAGCATTGCGGGGCTCGCGAACGCCTCGGGGTTGACGCAGTTTGTGATGCGATTGCCTTTCAGGGACACGAACGAACTGATCAGCACTTGCAGTGCAGGATTCTCATCGAACCAGGTCAGGGTTCGTTCAAGCCGGTGCGGCATGTAGATGTCGTCGGAATCGAGGAACGTCACCAACGGTGCCCGCGCGCGCTCGATGCCGGCATTCCTGGCAGCGTTGGCGCCTCGCCATTTCGCCCCGACATAGATCAGCCGCGGGTCCTGGATACGGGCCAGCGCCGCTTCGGTTCCATCAGTCGAACCATCGTCGACGACAATGTGCTCAAGCCTCGACATGCTCTGGGAGAGTACGCTGTCCACGGCGCGCAACACCGTTTCGCGTCGGTTGTGGGTCGGCGTAATGACCGTGATGAGAGGTGTCGGTTGGATCCCGGCCATGTCTGTCAGCTGTTTCCTGCGCAGGGTTGCGCGTCTGTCCAGGACTTTTCGATTTTCAGAACGGTCGAATGGATTGGACTTCCCTTCCTCTACACCGCATCACAGTCGGCGCGACGCTACAAAAAACGACTGCCCCTGTCACCCACCGTGCCGGTACTCAATCCGCGCGAGACAACGAATCCCCGCTGCTAGCGTTCCAATTGCAACAGCACCGCCGCACATAGCATTGCGAATCACCATGGAAGCAACCCATCATGACAGGTAGCATACATCTCATTACCTCAGACGTAATCGCTTAGCGCTCGGCGTTTGGTCAGATTGCCCATGCGAGGCCGGCAACTCGGCTTCGATGACAAGGGAGTCCAGTCATGGCCGCTTACGCCGTCGCCCATATGCGCCAAGCCGCAATGGGTCCGCAGATCGTCGAATATCTGCACAAGATCGATGCCACGCTGGAACCTTTCGGCGGCCGTTTTCTGGTTCATGGCGGCGATGTCGAGGTGATCGAGAACGACTGGCCTGGCCATCTAATCATCATAGAATTTCCCGACAGGCAGCATGTGCGTGGCTGGTACAATTCGCCCGCCTACCGGGCGATACTGGCGCTGCGCACGGACAATTCGGAGGCCGATGTCGTGTTCGTCGACGGCGTCGAACATCCGCACAAGGCCACGGATATTCTGGAACAATCGACGGGTCAAGGATCAATTGGACGCTGAACCGCGGTTCAAGGAATGGCGGTAAAGCGTCTAGCTGTGCCCAACATAGTCGGGCACAGTTTCAATTTTGTCACGAACCATGCCAGTCGCAAAACTGAACTGGCCCCAAAACGCCAAACCATAAAATGCCTGACCGACAATCAGAGAAAAGGGAACCTGCCAAAGCGGCATCCCCGTTTCCCGGGCATGGCCTACGATCCGTCGTGTCGTGCGCCATGACATGGTGAGCCACCGGCTGAAAGACTTGACTATCCGTCGCGCGCGGCTCGGCGAATTGAGCGCAACGAACTTCCGGTCGGCGTCGCGACCTGTAACCAGGGCGCGCCAGTAAAAGAACCGCCAGCCCCGCGGCGAATAGTGATAAACGCGTGCGTCGACATTAAGAATTTTGTGGCCCTCCCGCAGCAGTTCGCGCATCAGCAAAGTGCAGGAAACCTTGAAGCCGTTATGTTTTGGAAAAGGATGGCTGACGATCCACTCGCGTCGAAACGCTACATTGTTAGCGTTGATCGCTCGCTTCGAGGCAAATCGCCCGTCTCCACGGGCCATCGGGAAAAACCAGATCAACGCAAACGTTCTTGAAAAGAAATCGTCGTATGAGAGGTATGTATATCCGTTTGCGCAGATAACTTCAGAGTTTTCAAAGGGCTCAAGCAGTCCTGGTAGCCATCCTGGTTCCGCGACCACGTCGGAATCCATAAAGATGACGATATCTCCGTCCGATGCCAGCATGCCGTTGTTCTTCAGGTCGTAATATCGGCCGCCAGGGAAAGCCGTGAAGACGAGTTCGGCAACCTGACCGAGCTGCGGGGCCTCATTCGAAATCTCACGACGCAACGCATCCTCGTCCGACTCTGCTCCCCCGTGAGAAATAACGATCCTTGGTCGCACTAAACCGGTTGCTGAAACCGATGTGATTTCCCGAGCCAAGGCCTTCATCCCAACGCCGATCTCGTCCCAGTCGATCGATTTTGCATTCTCCATTTCGACGACGAGTGAATACGTTGGACGCTCTTGAGCCATATCTGAACCGATCAAGTTATTAGTGCCGATGTGGCTATAACGCTCTCGGCGGGCTGTCAAACCAGCGTGCAATAAGAATTTGTGCTCGTGATCGCCATGGACGGCGATGCGCTTTGATCAATAACATCGCATCTCTGGCGCCCCTGGATGCTTCGTGTTCTTGTACAATGCCGTTCGATCAGATCGAGAACCTTGAGCTCCTCTTTTTAAGAAAACCGCGACGGCAATTGTTGGCATGGAAGTTCGACGTGTCAGAATATTCCGCCAAGAACCGCTCTCTCCACTCCTCATTGATGGTGTCTCGTTGAATATCGAGGCCCGAATCGAGATCAGACCCGGGTTTCAAGACAAGCTTGGCGTCGACCAGAGATGCAGCCCTTTCAAGGCAGGTCCGTGGATGTTCAAGGAGTTCTTCGTATGTCAGTGATAGGAAGGACAATCCGTTTTTTGCAAACCAGACATCCCAGGCCAGATTTTCCAGGATGATTTTTTCAAGCGAGTCCGCGATTGCTTTGCCGTCGTAGCATGGTCTCTTCTGATCGGCCTCGGTAGAGCGGAACCGACCACTCTGACGAGCGCGGGTCCACGAAACTGCTTGACCAACGAGGTCCCCACGCGTCAACCGCATATAGCGCAGCTTTGGAAGGCTTGCGGGGAGATCCACGGTTTTGGCAACCTGTGAAAACTGGCTGGCAAACAGTTTGACCGCGTAAATCCCGGAGGGAGACCGCCCGTCCTTCAGTGCACGCAAAACCTGGGCACGGGGGTCGCGGGGATAGTTCGGCATTTCTAGAACACGGCGGCCCCCGAACCACTCGAGTGGGTTGCCAAGCCCGGTGGCTGCCATCAATCCGGCTAGGTGGTTGCTGCCGCTGCGCGGTGAGGTGCAGATGAGAATTCCGGCTTTCAACCCAGCCAGCATGTCCGGTGGGATTTCAACTGGCAGAGGGCGCCTACGAAAGAGATACATGGCGATCAATATTACCGTTTCAGCAAGAACACTGCCTGCTGGCCGAAGAAGTTCCAGAACCACCACGGCATCGACAGGCCGATCTTCTGGCCGGCAGCGTCGAGAGCGGTTGCCTTCTCGACGGTCGCGCCGAGTTCGTCGCACAGATTGACGAAGTCGCGGATGGTGCAGAAGTGGATGTTGGGCGTGTCGTACCAGGAGTAGGGCAGGTCCTTGGTCACTGGCATGCGGCCGTTGACGAACAGTGACAGACGCACCCGCCAATGGCCGAAATTGGGGAAGGAGACGATGGCGCGATTGCCGATCCTGAGCAGTTCGTCGAGCACCAGCTTCGGGTTGCGGGTGGCCTGCAGCGTCTGCGAGAGGACGACGAAGTCAAAGCCCTTGTCGGGATAGAATTCGAGATCCTTGTCGGCATCGCCCTGGATGACCGAGAGGCCGCGCGCCACGCATTCATTGACGCCGCGCTGCGACAGCTCGAGCCCACGGCCGTCGACCTGCTTGCTGTCCTGCAGCAATTCGAGCAGCGAGCCGTCGCCCGAGCCGACATCAAGCACGCGCGACTGTGGCGGGATAAGGTTGGCGACGACCTCGAGGTCGACGCGCTGGTCGCGGTTGACGCTCATTGGCTCAGCCCTCTCGCCCTGGCCGCCGAGCCGATGAAGCCGTTGATGGCGGCAAACAGTTCCGGCTCGTCGAGCAGGAATGCGTCGTGGCCGCGGTCGGTTTCGATCTCTACGAAGGATACCGATGCTCCGGCGGCGTTGAGCGCATGCACGATCGAGCGGCTCTCCTCGGTCGGAAAAAGCCAGTCCGAGGTGAACGACACCAGGCAGAAGCGGGTCTTGGTGCCGGCAAAGGCGTCGGCCAGCCGGCCGCCATGGTCGGCGGCGAGGTCGAAATAGTCCATCGATCGCGTCATGTAGAGGTAGGAATTGGCGTCGAAGCGATCGACGAAGGTCATGCCCTGATGGCGCAGATAGCTTTCGATCTGGAAGTCGGCGTCGAAGCCGAAGGTCAGCGCGGTGCGGTCCTGCAAATTGCGGCCGAATTTCCGGTGCAGGGCGGCTTCCGACAGGTAAGTGATGTGGGCCGCCATGCGCGCCACCGCCAAGCCCTTTTCCGGGCGTTTGCCGTGCTCGAAATATTTGCCGCCATGCCAGTCCGGATCGGCCATGACAGCCTGCCGGCCAACCTCATGAAAGGCGATGTTCTGCGAGGAATGGCGCGCGCCGGTGGCGATCGGCAGCGCCGAGAAGACGCGCTCCGGATAGCTCGATGCCCATTCCAGCACCTGCATGCCGCCCATAGAGCCGCCGAGCACACAGAACAGCCTTTCGATGCCGAAATGGTCGATCAGCATCTGCTGCGCCCGCACCATGTCGCGAATGGTGATAATGGGCAGGTCGAGCCCATAGGGCTTGCCGGTGGCGGGATTGGTCGAGGCCGGACCGGTGGACCCAAGGCAACCGCCGATGACGTTGGAGCAGATGACGAAGAAGCGATTGGTGTCGATGATCTTGCCGGGGCCGATCAACACTTCCCACCAGCCAGGCTTGCCGGTCACCGGATTGGTGCTGGCGACGTGCTGGTCTCCGGTCAGTGCATGGCAGACGAGGATGGCGTTGGAGCGGGCATCGTTCAGCGTGCCGTAGGTCTGGTAGGCGATCTGGAACGGTGACAGCAGCGTGCCGGCGTCCAGCTTGAGCGGCTTGTCGGATCCAAAACGCAAAACCGGGCTCGACGGTTGATCGACCTCGTTGTTGGTTTTGCGGGCACGCAGAACGGCCATGACATCCATCTCACACTTTGAGCCCACGCATCTTGTCGAAAGATGCCGATACGGGTGTCCGGCCGGCGCGGACAACAAAAAACCGGCATTGCGGTCGCAAAGCCGGTTACAGGATGCAAACGGCCCTTTAGCAAGTTGTTTAACGTGGCTGCAAGCCGACCGGCCAAATCACCACGGAAGTTCGCACCCCTTCTAGGGCTGTGGCGCGCCGGCGTCAACGGGCCGCCTGGTCCCAATGGCTGTCGCCTCTCGACATTGCGGGCCACGGCTTGTATTTCCGCTGCGGCTTCCCTCAGGAAGCGTTCTCGACGGATTTTGCGACATGAGCCAGACACCGGACCAGGCACGTCCAACCCCGCGTGCGGGCATCATGGACATCGACGCCTATGTGCCGGGCAAGAGCACGGCGCCCGCCGGCGTCGCCAAGGTCCACAAGCTGTCATCAAACGAGAATCCGCTAGGGCCCTCGCCGAAAGCGATCGAAGCCGCGCGCGAGATTGCCGGCAAGCTCGACATCTATCCCGACGGCACCGCCAGGCGGCTGCGCGAAGCGATCGCCGAGGTGCACGGCCTCAACCCGCAGAACATCATCTGCTCGAACGGTTCCGACGAGATTCTCGGCCTGCTGGCGCAGACCTATCTGGCGCCCGGCGACGAGGCCGTCATCACCGAACACGCCTTCATGGTCTACAAGATCTACATCCAGTCGGCGGGTGCCGTTCCGGTGACGATCAAGGAAAGAGATGAGCGCGCCGACATCGACGCCATCCTGGCCGCGGTCACGCCGCGCACCAAGATCGTGTTCCTGGCCAATCCCAACAACCCGACCGGCACCTATGTGCCGTTCCAGGAGGTGCGCCGGCTGCATGCCGCGCTGCCGAAGAACGTGCTTCTGGTGCTCGACGCGGCCTATGCCGAATATGTCCGTCGCAACGACTATGAGGCCGGCATCGAGCTGGTCGGTGCTGCCCAGAACGTGGTGATGACCCGCACCTTCTCCAAGATCGGCCTCGGTGGCGCGCGGATCGGCTGGATGTATGCGCCGATGCATATCGTCGACGCCATCAACCGCGTGCGCGGTCCCTTCAACGTCAATGCGACGGCGATCGAGGCCGGTATCGCAGCCATCCGCGACCGCGCCCATGTCGAGCGCAGTGTGGCGCACAACGAGACCTGGCTTGCCTGGCTGAGCGAGGAATTCACAAAGCTTGGGCTGCGGGTAACGCCGAGCGTCGGCAATTTCGTTCTCGTTCATTTTCCTGACGATCAGAAGCATTCGGCGGCGGCGGCGGACGACTATCTGACGGCGCGCGGCTATATATTGCGGCGCGTTTCGGGCTATGGCTTTCCCAACGCGTTGCGCATGACCGTCGGCACCGAAGAGGCCAATCGCGGCGTTGTCGCCGCTCTCACGACATTCCTGAAAAGCTAGAACGCCATGACATCACCGATGTTTGAAAAGATCGCGCTGGTCGGCATCGGCCTGATAGGCTCGTCGCTGGCCCGCGTCATCCGCCGCGAGGGGCTGGCCCGTCACGTTGCCATCTCGACCCGCAGCGCGGCGACGCTGGCGCGGGCGGAAGAACTTGGACTCGGCGATAGCTATACCACCGATGCGAAAGAGGCGGTTCGCGATGCCGACCTGGTCATCGTCTCGGTGCCGGTCGGCTCGTCCGGCGCCGTGGCCGAGGAAATCGCGCCGGCGCTGAAGCCGGGTGCGATCCTCACCGATGTCGGCTCGACCAAGGCGTCTGTCATCGCGCAGATGCAGCCTTATGTGCCTGAAGGCGTCCATTTCATTCCCGGCCACCCGCTGGCGGGCACGGAAAAATCCGGCCCCGACGCCGGTTTCGCCGACCTGTTCGACAATCGCTGGTGCATCTTCACGCCGGTGCCCGACACTGACCCGGACGCGCTGGAGAGGCTGTCGGAATTCTGGCGCCGCTGCGGCGCCAACATCGACACGATGGACCCGCAGCATCACGACATGACGCTCGCCATCGTCTCGCATTTGCCGCACATCATCGCCTACAACATCGTCGGCACCGCCGATGATCTGCAGTCGGTGACCAAATCCGAAGTGATCAAATATTCGGCTTCGGGTTTTCGCGACTTCACGCGTCTCGCGGCCTCCGACCCCACCATGTGGCGCGATGTCTGCCTGCACAACAAGGACGCCATCCTCGAAATGCTGGCGCGGTTCTCGGAAGATCTGGCGTCGCTGCAACGCGCGATCCGCTGGGGCGATGGCGAAAAACTCTTCGACCTGTTCACCCGCACCCGTGCCGTGCGCCGCTCGATCATCGAGGCCGGCCAGGACATCGACGTGCCCGATTTTGGCCGCCAGGCCGTCGAGCATCCCGCGAAGGGCTAAGTCAGTTTCAGGCTGGCCAGGTCTGCGCAACCATGGCCAGCGTCTCGGCCCGGTTCGGCGCACCAAGCCTGCCGCCGAAGCGCTGGCATTTGAGCGCGGCGGCCGCACTGGCAAAGCGCAAAGCCTGCTCGACCGGCATGGCTTCCGCCAGCCCGACGGCGAAGGCGCCGTGAAACACATCGCCGGCGGCCAGTGTGTCAACCGCCTTGACCCTTGGCGCCGCGACATGGCGCACACAGCCTGCGCGACGGTCGTGCCACCAACAGCCCGCCGCGCCGGCGGTTACCGCGACAAAGGCGTCGGTACGCCTGGCGAGATCGGCGCAAGCCGTTTCCGGATCGAGCGCCTGGCCGCAGACGATGCGTGCCGCCGTTTCCGAAGCGACGATGTGCGTAGCGAGCGGCAACAGCTGTTCCAGAACTTCCAGCGGCGCGGTGTCGGCATCGAGGATCGCCGGACTCCCAACGGCGCGTGCCGCCTTGAGTGCCAACGCTGCCGCGCCCGGCCAGCGGACATCGACCAGCACAGCGTCGAATGCCGTGAGGTCGGCGACCGGCAAGGCTTCGGGATCGGCCTGGGCAAGCCCGTCATAGAACGGCACGATGATGCGCTCGCCATACGCGTCGACCAGGATCGAGGCCAGCGCCGAGCGGGCGCCTTTGACGCGGCGCACAAAGGTGCAATCGACGCCTTCGGCCTCGATGCCGGCGATGAGCTGGTCGGCGACGGCATCGTCACCCGCACTCGCCCACAGCGATACCTCGGCCCCCAGGCGATGCGCGGCGCAGGCAGCACTCGTGGCCATGCCCGAGGCGATCTGGACGCCGTCGGAGGCAATGAACTTGCCTTGATGCACGGGCAGCGTCTCGACGCGCAGGATGGTGTCCAGCGTCAAAGCGCCAACGCTCAGCAGCTTCACGGGTCTTGCCATCGCAGCGCTATTCCACAGGCTTGATCTTACCCAGCGGAATGAAGCCGAGCGAGGCCTTGCCCCTGACCACCTTGAGCGGCATCGAGGGTTCGTTGCCGAGCACCGCCAGGGCGGCAAAGCCCTGCTCGATCTGGCTTTTCTGCTCGGGTATGGCGGCGCCGAGGATGACCGCCACCGCCTTCGGGTCCTTCAGCCTGATCATCAGGTCGGCGTTGACCAGGCCCTCGGCATCGACCGACAGCGGTCCCGACACGGTGATGCGCGCCGTCCCCGACGACAGGTCAAGGTTGCGGATTTCGATCGCTTGGCCACGGAGGCTCTTCACCTGCGTGCCGATCAGTGCGACACCGTTCTTCAATGTCACGTCGCCACTGGCGTCGAGTGCCGGAAGCACGCGCCCGCCAATCGCGTCGGGGTCGATCTCGAGATCGCCGAAACTGCCGAGATAGTCGATATCCTCACCGTTGGGTTGCAGTTGGCCGGCCGCCTTGCCGGCGCTGAACAATTGCACCGGATCGGTGTCGTCGGCGGGATCGGTCTGGCCGGAAAGACCCTCCGCCTGCAGCGAAATCCGCTGCGGCAGCGGCCACCACAATTTGAAATTGGCCTGCAGATTGTCCCAGTCTATCCACAGCGGCACCATGTCCGGAACGGAGGTCCTGAGCGGGCCGCGCAGATTGGCAACCGGCGACAGAGGCTGGATGATCTGGGCGGCTGCGTTGAAACTGCCGGCTGAAGCCGCAATGTTCTTGGCATCGTCCTCATAGGCGAGGTTGTCGCAGGAGACGGTAAAGCTCAAGGGATAGCCGCTGACCTGGAGATTGCCGCAGCCGGCCTCGACGCCATTCTTGTTGAGCGTGGCAACCGCCTTGTCGGCTTCGCTCCTGACGCGGTCAGCCAGATAGAACCAGCCGCCGCTGTAGAGGGCGAACAGCACGACGATGAATGCTGCAAGCCAGACCACACGGCGACGTTTGTTCGGCTGGCGTTCGTCACTTGACGTCATGCTTTGGCTCTCGTTAACGCATGGGTGTTGCGGACGGGTAGTCGATTCCGCCAGGTAGACAGACGAATAGTTAGACGGGACGGGCGGAAAAAACACCGGTCCGGGTGCGGTGTTGGCATCTTTTGCAATCAGGCGCGGCGATATGGGCGATTTTTGGGTGTTTGGCTATGGCTCGCTGATCTGGCGGCCGGGGTTCGCGCATGTCGAAACACAGCGTGCCCGCCTGCATGGCTACCGGCGCTCGCTCTGCGTCTATTCCTTCGTGCATCGCGGAACGCGCGAGCGGCCGGGGCTGGTGCTCGGCCTCGACCGTGGCGGGTCCTGCGTCGGCCTCGCATTCCGCGTTCCCGGTGACTTGCACGACGAGGTCATGGCCTATCTTCGCGAGCGCGAACTGGTCACCAATGTCTATCTGGAGCGCATGCTCAAGATTCGCCTCGACGGGGGCGGTACGGTCGACGCGGTGGTCTACATTGTCGACCGCCACCACGAGCAATATGCCGGAGCGCTCGACGCGGCGGATGCGGCGGCCGTGGTGCGCGGCGCGGTCGGCCAGTCCGGCAACAACGAGGACTATGTGCTGAGCACGCTTGAGCATCTCGAGGCGTTGGGCATCCGCGACCACTGGCTGGAGGATGTCGCCAGGCAGGTCGCGCCTTTGTGAAGCTGGCTCTGCGGAAAAAGGCGGCCAGGCCTTTGACCTCGTTCAGGCAAGACCTAGGTTAGGCTCCGACCCTCAGCCCGCGGGCGCCATTTGCCCGCCCCAATCATCCCGGAGATCCGCCTTGCAGAAACGTCGTCTCGGTCGCACCGACCTGTCCATCGCGCCGCTGGTTCTGGGCGGCAACGTCTTCGGCTGGACCGCCGACGAGAAAACCTCGTTCGACCTGCTCGACCGCTTCGTCGGCGCCGGCCTCAACGCCATCGATACGGCGGATGCCTATTCGCGCTGGGTTCCCGGCCACAAAGGCGGTGAATCGGAAACCATCATCGGCAAATGGATTAAAGACCGTGGCAATCGCGACAAAGTCGTGGTGATCACCAAGGTCGGTTCGGATATGGGGCAGGGGCACAAGGACCTGTCCGCCGCATACATCGAAAAGGCCGTCGATGCATCGCTGAAGCGGCTGCAGACCGAGTTTATCGATCTCTATCTGTCGCATTGGCCGGACCCTGCAACGCCCTATGAAGAAACGCTTGGCGCCTACGAGAAGCTGCTCGCCAAGGGCAAGATCCGCTATGCCGGCTGCTCCAATCTCGACGCCGGCCAGTTGCGTGCCGCACTCGATGTGGCGAGCTTGCGCAGCCTGCCGCGCTACGAGGTGCTGCAGCCGGAATACAATCTTTACGATCGCTCGTCCTTCGATGGGCCGTTGCGCGATCTATGCGTGGCTGAGGACATCGGCGTCATCACCTATTTCAGCCTGGCCAAGGGTTTCCTCAGCGGCAAATACCGCAGCGAAGCCGATCTCGGTCAAAGCCCGCGTGGCGGCGGGGTGAAGGATTATCTCAATGCGCGCGGCATGCGGATCCTTGCGGCACTCGACGCGGTTTCATCAAGGCATTCGGCCAAGCAGGCGGAAGTGGCGCTTGCCTGGGTTATCGCTCGGCCGGGCGTCACCGCGCCGATCGCCAGCGCCACCAAGCCTGAACAGATGAACAGCCTGATCAGGGCAGCGTCGCTGAAACTGACCGCCGACGACATGGCCGAACTCGACAGAGCGAGCGGCTGAAGCTCAGTCGCGACGCCTCGCACGAACGTCCAAGACGCCCCTCTGGTCCTGCCATACCGTCTCTTCGCGCAAGGCAGGACAGAGGATAAAATGGCTGAGCCGCTTCTTTCGCAGCCGGATTTTTGGGGACAACTTCTCGCGCTGATGCTTGCCGCCCTGGTGATCATGGGCAGCCCGGGACCGGCGACGATAAGCGTTACCGCCGTTGGCGCTGCCTTCGGTTTGCGCCGCTCGCTGGGTTATGCCTGGGGAATCATACTGGGCACGATCGCCGTGCTTCTGGTTGTCGCGACCGGGGTCGTGGCGGTGCTCACCGCGATGCCGAGGCTGGCGCCGTTGCTGGCTTTCGCTTCCGCGGCCTACATCCTCTATCTCGCCTTCAAGATCGCCACGGCGCCGCCCATGGCAGCACGCGGCGCCGAGGCTTCGTGTCCAACATGGCTGGCTGGATTCCTTCTCGCGGTCGCCAATCCAAAGGCCTATGTGGCGATCGCCGCCGTGTTCGCCGGTGCTTCGTCCAAACAGGGCGCCACTGAGCTTGGTCCATGGCTGAAGCTGACGGCTCTCGCCCTGATGATCGTTGCCATCCACGCTCTGTGGCTTGTCGCGGGGGCTGGGTTCGCGCGCTTCCTGCGCCGACCGGCAGCCTCGCGGATCATCAATCTGGTCTTTGCCGCGACGCTGGCGTTGACCACCGCGCTGGCGATGTTCGGCTGAGCACTGTCGGCCGGAGACTTCCGATTCAGGCTTTGGTTCTTTCAGCCGCGTCCAGCTCTTGCAGCCTTTTCACCGCTGTCGGAGGCAAGGCAGGCGGGCTCGGACCGCGCGCCACATCAATCAGGAATTGGTCGCAGGCAGCCTCGGTCTCGCCGATCAGGCGGGCCATGAATTCGTCCTTGCTCAGTCCCGGTGGGATCGGCGGCAGGAAACGCGCCTTGATGGTGCCGGGATAGCGCAGGAATTTCCGCCGCGGCCAATAAAGGCCGGCGACATGGGCAACCGGCACCACCGGAACGCCAAGCTGTGCATAGATTTCGACGATGCCGTATTTATAGGCCGGCTCGTCGCCCGGCGCGCGTCTTGTCCCTTCGGGGTAGATGATGAGCTGGCGAGGGTTGCGCGCCATCTCCTCCTTGGTCGCGGCGACCACGGCCTTTAGCGCTTTCGAACGGCTGCCGCGATGAACCGGGATCATGCGCATCTTCATGATGTACCAGCCGAAGAACGGGATCCAGGTCAGCTCGCGCTTCAGGATGTAGAGCGGGTCGTGAAGGAAGGGGAAGAAGGCGATCGCGTCCCAGAACGACTGGTGCTTTGGTGCCAGGATGAAGGAGCCTTCGGGCAGGTTTTCCCGGCCGGTGATCTCGTTCTTCGTTCCGGCGATCTTGTCATAGAGCCACATCGAGGTGCGCGACCAGAATTTCGGCACGAACCAGGCGCGGTGACGGGGCGACAGGAAATAGTAGGGGGTCCAGAGGATCATCTGGACGATCAGATTGACGTAGAAGACGAAATTGAACGTCAGCGATCTGATGTAGAGCATTTGGGGGGAGCCCGGTGAGGAGGTGAGCGTTGGTTACACCAAGCGCGGGAAAAAAGGAAATGGCCGCAGGGCGCTTTGATTGGCGACGAAGAACGGTCGCCAATGGGGGATTGGCCTGGTTCCGCTACATCAGCCGCGCCAGCCGCTCCTTCAGGCGCGGGGCGGCAAAATCGAGGAATGCGCGCAGCTTGACCGGCAGCAGGCCGTGGCCCGCATGCACCAGGCTTACCGGCCATGGCGCCGGCTCGAATTCCTGCAGGAGGATGCGCAGCGCGCCGGACCGCAGCGCGGCTTCGATCTGGTAGGAAAGCACTCGTGTCAGCCCGACGCCGGCAATCGCCGCATCGATGGCCGCCTCGGCGGTGTTGACCTGAAGCCGCGAGCGGACCCGAACCGGGATTTCGGCCCTGCCCTTGATGAAGCTCCAACTGGCGGCGGAGGCAAGTCCCTCGAAAGTGATGCAATCGTGCGTCTCCAGATCCTCCGGGGTCGTTGGCGTGCCGTGTTCGGCCAGATAGGCCGGGCTGGCGCAAACGACGCGGCGGATCGCGCCGACGCCGATGGCGACCAGGCTCGAATCGGGTAACTGGCCGATGCGGATGGCGAGATCGAAATGGTCCTCGGCCAACTGGGTTATGCGGTCGGCCAATGTCAGTCGGATGTTGACGTCGGGATAGGCCGCGAGAAAGCCGGTGACGATCGGCAGCACATGCAGCCGGCCAAAGACGACCGGCGCGGTGATGGCCAGTTCGCCGGTCGGAGCGCTGTATTCGCCGGCTGCCGTGCGTTCGGCCTCGCCGACGTCGTCCAGGATGCGGCGGCAGGCGGCAAGGTAGGCCTGGCCGGCATCGGTCGGTGTCAGCCGACGCGTCGAGCGGTTCAGGAGGCGCGTGTTCAGATGGCGCTCGAGATCGGAAATCTTGCGGCTGACCGTCGCCAGCGGAATGCCGAAACGGCGGCTGGCCGCGGAAAGGCTGCCGGCCTCCACCGCGGCGACAAAGAGCGACATGGCTTCGAGACGATCCATAGCTTCTTCCGAAAAATGGAAGGACGGGTTACGAATATGGCATCTGCATTTGAATGATGGAAGGCTTTATATTGGGTCTGTCGGCCTGCCTGCAGCATGGCCTCGCAAAGGAGTTGCCATGTCCGAAGCCCGCCCGCCGCTGCCGCCGTTTACCGCCGAGACATCAGCACAGAAGGCGCGCATGGCCGAGGATGCCTGGAATTCGCGCGATCCGGGACGGGTCGCGCTCGCCTATACGAAGGACAGCCGCTGGCGCAACCGCGCCGAATTCCTGCAAGGCCGCGACGCCATCCAGGACTTCCTGACGCGCAAATGGAGCCGCGAGCTCGACTACCGGCTGATCAAGGAGGTCTGGGCCTTCCACGGCAACCGCATCGCCGTGCGTTTCGCTTACGAATGGCGCGACGACAGCGGTTCATGGTTCCGCAGCTACGGCAACGAGAACTGGGAATTCGACGAATACGGGCTGATGCGCCTGCGCATCGCCAGCATCAACGACCTGCCGATCGGCGAGGCCGATCGTAAATATCACTGGCCGCTCGGCCGGCGGCCGGACGACCACCCGACACTGTCGGAGCTCGGACTTTAGCATCTTGCCCGCAAGGAAGCTTTCCATGAACGCGCATGCTTTCACCAGCGACGTCGCCTTCACGCCGACCGTCAAGGCGATCCAGGCCCGCAAGGGCTCACGTCAGTCCTATGCCCGTGTCGAGGAGCGTGGCGGCTGGCAGGCCGGCATCACCCCGGAGCTTGCCGCCTTCATCGAAATGCAGACCAGCGTCTTCCTGTCGACCGCCAACGGCGAGGGGCAGCCCTATGTCCAGCATCGCGGCGGGCCGGCCGGCTTCCTCAAGGTGCTGGATGAACATACGATCGGCTTCGCGGATTTTTCCGGCAACCGGCAGTTCATCACGCAAGGCAATCTGGCCGACAATCCAAGGGCGTTCCTGTTCCTGATCGACTATATGCACCGCCAGCGCATCAAGATCTGGGGCACGGCGCGGGTCGTCGAGAGTGACGCCGAGCTGATGGCGAAACTGATGCCGCAAGACTACAGAGCGCGCCCCGAGCAGGTCATCCTGTTCACCGTCTCGGCCTGGGATGCCAATTGTCCGCAGCATATTCCGCAACGGTTCGAGGCGGCCGACGTGGCGGCGGCACTCGGCGAGCGGGACAAGCGTATCGAACGCCTTGAGCAGGAGATCGCACGGCTCAGGGGAAATTCGGGCACGGCCGCAGGGGAATAATCAGCCGCCGGCCGCGGTTTCGGCCAGCGCGATGCCGTTGGGTGTCGGCTTGACCGGCACGATGCCGCGCGCCAGCGCCAGCAGATATTTGTTGTATTCGGTGAACAGCACGCGCAAGGCCCGCGGCTTGGTCAGCCAGCCGCCATTGTCGAGGTTGGAATTGACCACCGGATAGGGCTCGAGCTTGGCGCCATGCAGCAGCCTGCCCATTTCCAGCAGGCTGCGGGGCATGTGATAATTGTTGGTGACAAGGATCACCGTGCCATAGGCGTGGCTCTCAACCCATTTGGCGCTTTCCTCGGCGTTGCCGATCGTGTCGAGCGCGGCGCGGTCGATGTCGACGCAACAGGAAAACAGATTCTTGTCGCCGCCGGTCGCCGCCTGCAGCTGGCGGCGGCTGGCCGAAGGATGGACGCCGCTGATCAGCAGCCGTTCGCCCTTGCCGGACGCCAGCAGCTCCATCGCCGCATCGAGGCGGGACTGGCCGCCGGTCAAGACGATGATCGCGTCTGCCTTGGCCGGATTGGCGGGCGTAGTCAGATGGCTGACCTTGTTGGCGAACCAACCGAAGCCGCCGGCGAACAGGGTTGCGAGGATGAGAACGGAGAGAGCGGACAGGCGCAACGCGGCTCTTAGACGGCTCACAGCGCGACGGTCATGCGAACGGGCAACCACCACTGGCATCTGCCCAGCCGTACCGGTCGAATCCCGCGCGTCCATCGCCATATGGTTAATCCTGAAATGCGGCTTTGGGTAGGTAAAAGACGCACTTTGCGTTACGTGAATTCTCCATCCGTGATCACCCTGTTTTATCCATGGCGTTGTCCCCCAACCGGTTCCCACTTTTGAGCGACATGAATTAGCCTGCATCCGGCTGGCGGACATCGATGTCGCTGAGATAGGCAACGACGGTGGCGTGGGACGTGGCAGCCGTCAGTCCGCCGATCACCAGCACCATCAACACGACACCGAGATAGCCTGCCGAACCGATGGCGAAATTGCCGAACAGGGCGGTCGCCTGATCGGCCTGCGGCGTCGCCATATTGCGCGACGACCACCAGGAAAAGACGATGAAGACGAGCACTGCGGCGGCACCGCCGGCCGCTGCTCCCTTCATGCCGGTGACCAGGAAATGCCGGCGGAATTCGCGCGCGATGAAGCGTGCCTCGGCGCCGACGAAATGCAGCACCTCGATGATGTGACCGTTGCCGGCCATGGCGCCGCGCGTCGCGAACACCACGGTCAGCACGGTCGCCGACAGCATCAGCGCCAGCACGGCAATGCCGATGGTCACCGTCGTGCGGGCCATCGCTACCAGCCGGTCGACCCAGGTGCGGTGATCGTCGAGCGATGCGCTCGGCAGTTTCGGCGTGATCGCGGCGCGCATGGCGGCGAAATCGGGCGGGCTGTTCTCGTCGATGGTGACGATGATCAGTCGCGGCACGGGTAATTCGTCGATGTTGAGCCCCGAGCCCAGCCAGGGCTCAAGGAGCCTCGCGGTCGCCTCGCGGTCGATGATCCGGGTCGTCTTGACGCCAGGGAATTCACCGGCGATCTGGGAGGCCTGGGTAAGGGCTGCTTCCATGTCGAGGCCGTCGACCGGTTTGATCTGGATGGTCGCCTCGCGCGAAATCTGGTTCTCCCAGACGGACGCTGTGTCGCGCACCAGCGTCACCGCGCCGAAAGTCAGGCAGGACAGGAAGGTCATGATGGCGATCACCAGGACCAGTGCCCGGCCGGCGATGTTCTGCGCCGGCACGATCGGCGCCATCCTGCGCTGGGCGCGGGGCTTTGCCTCGGTCGCCTCGGCGTCCTGCTCCCGTTCCACAAAATGTTCGGCGGACAGTTCAGTCATAGATGTCCAGCCTTCCGCCGGCCAGGATCATGCGGCGCGCGTCGACCTGTTCCATCAGGCCAAGGTCGTGGGTGGCGATCACCACCGCGGTGCCGAGACGGTTGAGCTCGATGAACAGCCGCAGCAGGCGTCGCGCCAGCGGCGGATCGACATTGCCTGTCGGCTCGTCGGCGAGCAGGATTTCGGGCTGCTCGATCAGCGCCCGCGCGATCGCCGCGCGCTGCTTCTCGCCGCCGGACAGAACCGGCGGCAGCACGTGCATGCGCTCGCCCAGCCCGACCCACTTCAACAGCTCGGTGACATCGGTGCGGTAGCTCGCCTCCTCGCGCCCGCGCACGCGCAGCGGCAGCGCGACGTTCTCGTAGGTGGTCATATGGTCGAGCAGGCGAAAATCCTGGAACACCACGCCGATGCGGCGGCGCAGATGCGGCAATTCGGTGCGCGAGATGCGCGAACGGTCCTTGCCGAAGATGGTGATCAGCCCGCGCGTCGGCTTCAGCGACATGAACAGCAAGCGCAGCAAGGTCGTCTTGCCGGCGCCCGAAGGCCCGCTGAGGAACTGGAAGGAGCGCTCCGGGATGTGCAGGGAGATGTCGCGGAGGATTTCCGGACCCATGCCATAGCGGAGGCCGACATTTTCGAAACGAATCAATTTCGACGACCTGAATTTCGGCACGGCGGCGAGCCGGCCTGTTCTGGGTAAAGACCATCGGCCGGCATGGTTAACCGGCGGTTAATTTCTGGGCTCTTTCGGCTCGTCACGAGGGCTCCGGTGGGGAAGCGTTAACCATTTGTGTTTACGCAAAAGAAACGAAAAGCGAACACGTGCTGCAATGCTGGGGCCATGATGGCTGACGATCGAACCGCGCGCCCGGTTTCCGGCGAAATCATGACCGATCCGGCGGCAATTGCCGCAGCGGACAGGTTCATGCGTGGTTCGGCCGGCGACATCGTCGATGCCGACTACGTGGTGATGCCGCGCCTTGCGCCTGCGGTGGAAAGCGTTTCGCCGCTGCCGCTCCCGATCGTCACGCCGCCCATCGAAGGCATGGACATGCTGCGCAAGCCCGAAGCCCCACCGGAGCGGCTACTGGCCTCGCGTGGCGGGCCGATCTTCTGGGTCGCTGGTATCGGCGCTGCCTTGGCCGCGTTCTGGGTCTCCGGCGGGCACGCGCTGGTGCGCCAGGCGCCGTTCCTGTCCAGCGCGCAAGCGTCGGCGCTCAGCATTTCTGGCGTCACGTCACGCGTCGACGCCTCCGGGCCGAACGCCGCACTGTTCGTCGATGGCGAGGCCGTCAATGATGGCGCGAAACCGACGCAGCTGCCGCGGCTTGAAATCCGGGTGACCGGCAATGACGGGCAGACCACCCGCTATACGTTGGGGACATCCGGCCGTTCGCTGGCGTCGGGCGAAAGATTCGGCTTTGCCAGCCGGCTCGACGTGCCTAAGAACGGCGTAAGGACTGTATCGGTCACCTTCGCCCAATAGCGTGTGCTGATATTCAGGTGAGGCTGGCCTGCAAACGGCGGTTTCCTGCGCTTCCGGTGCTCACGTACTTCAAGTACGCTCCGCTCCGGTTCTCGGAAAACACCGTTTTCGACTCAGCCTGACCTGAATCTCAACACACGCTAGGCGTGAAGGCGTTTAGGCAAAAAATTCCAGGGGGCGAAAAATGCCAGTTGTGCGCGGCAAGGACATCGAGGTTCTGTTTTCGGCATCGGCGATCGCGCGGCGCAATCTCGAGCTCGCCAAGGAAATCGCCGGACACGATTATCACGATCTGCTGGTGATCTCGGTGCTGAAGGGCTCGTTTATCTTCGCCGCCGATCTTATCCGGGCCATGCACGATGTCGGCCTGTCGCCGGAGGTCGAATTCATCTTCATCTCCAGCTATGGCGCCGGCACCAGCAGCGGCGAGGTGAGGGTGCTGCGCGACATCGACAATGAGGTCGCCGGCCGCGACGTGCTGCTGATCGACGACATTCTCGAATCGGGCAAGACGCTGAGCTTTACCCGCGAGCTGATGTTGTCGCGGGGCGCCAAGAGCTGTTCGATCGCCGTGCTGCTCGACAAGCGCATGCGCCGCCAGACCGAGCTCAATGCCGATTATGTCGGCTTCGACTGCCCCGACTATTTCGTCGTCGGCTACGGCATGGATGTAGCCCATGCTTTTCGCGAGTTGCCGTTTGTCGGTGTCGTCAAAGGGGATGTCTGAGCGGCACCAGAAAGGTTTCCTGACGCTTAGAGCGGTTCGCCGCTTCACGAAAACGTCGAACCGCTCTAGTTTTTTGTTTTGACGCAATTCCCAAGGGAAAGCGCTTTGCGCTTTTCCCGGGAAAACCGTCTCACACTTTTCCTGAATTGCTCTGGGCTTTCAGGAAAAGTCAACTTTTGGCGGCCAAATATGCCGGCCATGGCAAAGCTTCTGATCGTCGAGGACGATGAGTCCGTCCGCACCCTGGCCGCCCGCGCGCTTGAACGTGCCGGGCACACAATCGATATCGCGGCGGACGGCGCGCAGGGGCTTGCGCAGATCAAGGCAGCGCGTGGCGGCTATGATCTGGTCGTCTCCGATATCCGCATGCCGGAAATGGACGGCATCGAGATGGCGATCGCGGCGGCAGCATTGTTTCCGGCGATGAAGATCGTGCTGATGACCGGCTATGCCGACCAGCGCGAGCGCGCCGAGGAGTTGAACGGCATCATCCTCGATGTCGTGCAGAAGCCCTTCACGCTGGCCGAAATCCGCTCGCGCGTCGAACGGGCGCTGATCTGCTTCGCCTGATCAGGCTGGATCGGTGGCAGCGAGCACGGGTGGGGGGCTTTTACGCCGTTCGGTGTTGAGCGCCAGCAGGCCGGCGCCGATGATCAAGGCGGCACCGATTACGGTCGTCGACCGCGGCACCTCGGCGAAGAACAGGAAACCCCACAGCGGCGACCACAGGATGCCGGTGTATTCGAAAGTGGCAACGCGGTTGGCCGGCGCCATCCGGTAGGCCTGCGACAGCAGGATCATGCCGGCGGAGGCGACGAAACCGCAGGCCGCCATCTTGAGAAAATCGGGCAGCGTCGGCCACAGCCAGGGCCGTACCAGGAATTCCAGGCTCGGGTGGACGGCGTGGGTGATGCCGGCCAGGTGAAATGCCCCGGCAACCACGGCGGCGCCGACCAGATAGGCGCCGTTCTGATAGAAGGCCATGACGGTGGACGATTCAGTATCGCCGATCTTGCGGGCCATCAGCTGCGAAAAACCATAGAGCGCCGCCGAGCCCAGCGACAGCAGCGCTGCCCAGTCGAACAGCCCTGCGCCGGGACGCAGCATCACGAGGACGCCGAACAAGCCGATCAGCACGGTTGCCAGTGTCTGCCAGGAGACGCGCTCGCCAAGGTACGGCCCGGCCAGCACCATGATGAACAGCGGCGCCATGAAATAGAGCGCCACCGCATCGGCAAGCGGCAAGGCGGCGATGGCCAGGTAGTACATCGTATAGGAGGTGAACTGGATGAAGGCGCGCATCGTCAGCATGCCGAATCGCTTCGACAGGATCGCCTGCAGGCCGACATCGGCATGGACCAGAACGATCAGGATCGGCAGGGCGACGATCGAGCGGATCGCCATCACCTCGGTCACTGGATAACCGCTGGACACGGCTTTGACGAGCGGATCCTGCAGCGAAAAGATCAGCACGCCGAGGCACAGGCTCAGGATGCCGCCCACCATCCGATTCTGCATCTGCATCCAGGCTCCTGCGCGTACGGTCCGAAGCTGTCGCCTGCGGGGTAAAAAGAACCCGCCACCGTTTCGGGCAGCGGGCACGAGTGAGGACTCTTGATTGGTCCGCGGCTGATTTCGCAGCCACATATCCAATGGGTGAGGCGACTATCGTCCGCCATTTGACATGTTGCAAACGAATTGGAATGATGCCAGCAATCAAATTCCCTTATGGCGGATTTCATGCGGCCGACCCTCGACAGCGATCTCCTGCGCACCTTCGTGGCCATTGCCGAGACCGGCAATTTCACCAAGGCGGCGGAGCAGGCCGGCCGCACCCAATCCGCGGTGTCGATGCAGATGAAGAAGCTCGAAGAGCTGATCGGCGCCAGCCTGTTCGAGCGCGGTTCGCGCGGCGTCGCGTTGACGCGGCGCGGCGGCGAACTCATCGTCAACGCCCGCCGCATTGTCTCGCTGCTCGACGAGACGTCGGCATCGATGGCGGCAGCGCCGCTTGGCGGGCCGGTGCGCATCGGCATTCCGGAGGAATATGGCCACGCCATCCTGTCGCGCGCGCTCGGCGCCTTCTCGAAGCGTCATACGCAGGTCGAAGTCACTGTGCGCTATGCCCATTCCGGGGCACAGATGGCGGCGCTCGCCGCCGGCGAGCTCGATCTGTGCGTGGTGTTCGAATGGCAGGATCCTGCCGGCGGCGAAGTGCTGATGCACGACCCGACCGTGTGGGTGACGTCGACCCTGCACCATATGCATGAGGAACAGCCGGTGCCGATCGCGCTCTACAACCGGGCCGGCTGGTGCAAGGACTTTGCCATCAAATCGTTGGAGCAGCGCGATCTTGCCTATCGTGTCGCCTATACCAGCGACACCACCGGCGGCCTCAAGCTCGCCGTCACCTCCGGACTGGCGATCGCGCCGATTTCGCGCAGTAACATTCCGGACGGCTGTCGTGAACTGACCACGGCAGACGGATTCGGCGCCATCGATTCCTCGAACGTGGTGATGCACCGCAACCCGAATGCGTCAGGCGAGGCGATCGACGGCATGCAGGATGCGATCCGCGAAGCCTTCGTCAACAGGCTCAGTCAGCCGGCATCCTCGTAGAAATGCAGCCTGTTGCCGAACGGATCGGCGACCGATATCTCGCGGGTCTTCCAAGGCGTCTCTTCCACGCCCGGCCTGGCGAAGCGGTAGTTTTTGCCGATCAGTTCGCCATGAAGAGCCGTGATGTCCTCGACCTCGATGCGCAGGGCGATGCCGGGTGCACCGTCGCCGTGATGTTCGCTGAGATGCAGAACACAGCCGTCGCGGCCGACCGCCATGTAAAGCGGCGCGTCGTCGGCGAAGCGATGTTCCCACTGCACCTCGAAGCCGAGGAAGCCGACGTAGAATTCACGTGCCTTGGCAATGTCGAAGATGCGCAGGATGGGTGTGACGGCGCCAAGTCTGGGCATGGTGGTGCAACCGTGCGAGAGGGTTTTCAGGTGGGATGGCGGACGGCAATCCCTTTGTTTTATAGCAATTCCGGACGGAAAACCGCTTCATAATTTTCGTGGAATTGCTCTATTTCAGCTCGAGCAGCCGTTCCAGATAGCTGCGTTCAATGTCAGGGCTGAGCGCATTGCCGAGCCGCTTGCGGATCGCTTCCAGTATCTGGCGGGCACGCTGCACGTCGATCTCGTCGGGCACCTTCACCGAATCGCCGAAGTCGGGACCCGTGCTGGCGCGTGGCCGGCCGAGCGGATCACGATCGGCGTTCTGCTGGCGGCCGCCTTCCTCGCCGCCGCCCTGGTCGCCTTGCATGGCCTGCATCTGCTTCATCATGTCCTTGGCGCCCTTGCGCAGCGCTTCCAGCGCCCGGCCCTGATGACCGACGGCCGCATCGCCTTCGCCCTCGCCGAGTGCCTGTTCGGCATTGCCCATGGACTTGCCGGCCTCGCCAAATCCTTCATTGGGCTCCATACCCATGCCTTCGAGGCCTTTCTTCAGCTGCTCGAGGTCGCTTTGCAGTTGGCCCTGGCCCTGCTGCAGCTGTTTCAGCGCATCGGCGAATTCCTGGGGTGTCATCGGCTTTTGCCGGGCGAGCGGATCGCGGTCTTCGCCGACGCCGGGTCTGTCCTCATCCTGGCCGCCTTCGCCGAGCTGCTCGTCACGGTTCTGCCCGCGCTGGCGCTCGCCACGCTGCATCTGATCCATGCGGAAGGTGTCGTTCATCATCTCCTGCTGACGTCGCAGGATCTCGCCCAGCTTGTCCATCTGCTGGCGCATCTCGCTGTCCTGCTGGCCGCCTTGCTGCTGACGGCCGGCTTGCAGATTGTTCATCATGTCCTGCAGTTGCGACAGCAGTTGCTGGGCCTTGTCGCGATCTCCGGACTTCGCCAGGTTTTCGATCTGGTCCATCATGCGATCGATGTCGCTCTGGCGCAGTTCCTGGCCGTTCTGCTGCATCTGCGGGGCGTTGGGATTCTGCGTGGCGCGCTCCGCGAATTCCTGCAGGAACTGGTTCATCGCCTCGCGCAGTTCCTTCATCGCCTTTTCGATTTCAGCGTCGCTGGCGCCATTCTTGATGGCGTCCTGCAGCGCCTGTTGCGCCTGGCGCAGCCGCTTTTCGGCGGCCGAAAGATTGCCTTCCTCGATGCCGAGCGCGATTTCCCAGAGATAGGAGACCTCGCTGCGCAATTGATCGTCGCTCTCGGCCATCTTTAGCCGGGTGCGGGCACTCATGATGGCGAGGTAGTGGGACATATTGTCGAACGTGTCTTCCGGCCGCAGCGTGATGGCGTCCATCAGGTCGAGCACGCGCGGCTTGGCGTTGGCGTCGAGCGCCAGCAGGCGGCGCTGTTCGATCACGGCGCGTGCCAGCGGATTGGCGAAAGGCCGCTCCGGCATCAGCAGCGTCTTGGTTTGGCTCGATGCGGTGTGCCCGGCATCGTCGGTGGCGACCAGCGTCAGCTTGATGCTGCTGCCGGCCCAGACATGCTCGGTCAGGTCCTTGGAGGTCCTGGCGGCGTTCGACTTGCCGCCGCGGCGCGGCAGCGTCAGCGGCATTTCAGGTGCACCGTACAGCGGACGCGCATTCGGCGCCTGCGGATCGGCAAGCGCGAACACCGCCCTGGCGGTGGCGGCGCCATAGTCGTCGTCGATCTGGTAGTTTAGCTCGAAGGCGCCGTTGGCGGCGCGCTTGGGCTCGCCGACGAAGCGAATCTGTGGCGGCTTGTCCGATACGACCGCGAAGGCCCAGCGGCCGAGCTGTTCTTCGCCCGACGTCAGCGTCAGCGTGCCGTCGCCGGTCAGCTTGCTGGTGAACTGGCGCACCTTGGACGGCGTCGCCGGGCTTGCAGCCGGCTTGGCGGCGGTCTGCGGCGCAGCGGGGTCGATGACGCGGGCGTTGCCATTCTTGTCGGCATAGCCGAGCGTTTCCTCGCCCGAGCCGCCCGTCACGCGCAGCGAAACGTCGCTGCCTTCGGGAACCGTAAAGGTCGGGATCGCCTGGTTTGCGTCGGCGGTCAAGAAGATCGGCGGCTTGCCGGTATAGGCCGGTGGCGTCACCCATGCATCGATGCGCGGCGGCACGATATCGCGCGTCCCATGGGCATTGAAGCCGTCGCTGATCCTGCCGCCCGTCGGTCCGAAGGAGAAGGCGAAGGCGGTAACGAGCAAAAGGGCCGCCACCGCGCGCAGCCCCCAGGGGTCGCGCTCCGGCACGCGTGTGCGCGGCAGGTCGGCGCCAAGGTTGTCGAGCTTTCCAGCCATGCGCTTCTGGTGTTCGCGCCACAGCGCCTGCGAGAAGCTGCTTTCCCTGCCGCTGGGCCGGTCGGTCTGCACCAGCACCGGGCTGTGCAACAGTTGATTGGCGGCCTCGATGCGGCGGTCGATTTCGGCGGCGCCCGGCAGGCGGAAGAAGCGCAGCGGATAGAGCGCGGCCAGTGCCGCTATGGCAAAAGCAGCGATCAGGCCGATGCGCGCCATATCCGGCAGCCGGGAGAACAGCCCGAGCCAGGAGATGCTGAGGAACAGGCTGGCGACTATGACGAGCGGAAGCAGCAACGGCCAGCCGCGCTCGACCATCATCGAGACCCGCGTCGCCAGCCGGCTCATGGCCAGGCGCCCGGCGAGGCCGCGATCGCTGCTGAAGGTGGGTCGTTGCGTCATCGGCCCTTCCTTGAGCCTATTGCATCCCGAAAACCGGGATGCGGCCCTATCCCTTTGAGCATGATCTGTTCCGAAAGGGATTTCACTTTTCGGGATCATGCTGTGGAGCGGGCAGGATAGCCCGACGCCTCACGACTCAAAGAATACCAGCAAACACGGCAAAGGCGAGGCAGTTCGGAAAAACGTGAAGTGGACCGTTATAGTTCCATCCTGCATACCCTTTAGAAGGCAGCAGGCCATTAGAAGGTAGCGGGGTCCGCATTCGCCCCGCAGACCAGCACGGCGACCCGTTCGCCCGCCGCCGGCGTATAGCGGCCCGACAGGACCGCGGCAAAGGCGGCCGCACCTCCCGGCTCGGAGATGATGCGGGCCCGGTTCCACAGCGCCTTCTGCGCGGCGATGATGTCGTCGTCGCTGACCAGGATCGAGCGTTCGACAAAGGCTTCGGCGATCGGGAACATCATTTCGCCGACGCGCTTTGGCGCCAGCGAATCGGCGGCGATGCCCTCGGCCGGTGCGTCGACGGGGTGTCCGGCCTCGAAGGCGCGATGAAGCGTCGGCGCCCCTTCCGGCTCGACGGCGATGATCCGAATGCGGCCGCCGAACCAGGCAGCGATGCCGCCGATCAGGCCGCCGCCGCCGACAGCGACCAGCAGCGTGTCGATCTCAGGCAAATCGCTCTCGATTTCGAGCCCGAGCGTGCCCTGGCCGACGAGCGTTTCCTCCTGGTTGAAGGCATGGATCTGCAAGGCGCCGGTCTCCTCGGCGAACCGTTCGCTGGCCGCCAGCGCCTCTGCATAGCGGGCGCCGCCGACGATCAGTTCGGCGCCGTAGGAGCGGATTCGCTCCAGTTTGGCTGGCGGGCTCACTTCGGGAACGAAGATGGTCGCCTTGTGGCCAAGCCGCATGGCGGCATAGGCGACGGCCGCGCCATGGTTGCCGCCCGATGCCGCGACGACACCGGCGTCGGGAACCGGCCGCTCCAGGAGATTGGTGAAGGCGCCGCGCGCCTTGAACGAGCCGGAATGCTGCAGGCATTCGAGCTTCAGGTCGACGGCCAGCGGCGGCTGATCGAAGTCGGCCATGTCGACGCGCAGCACCGGCGTGTGCCTGATATAGGAGCGGATGCGCGGTTCCATCGCGGCAATGCGCTCGCGTGTGACGGTGATGCCGTTCGTCATGACTTGCTCCCTGTGACGGGTAGGTTTGTTTCCGGCGCTTCTATGCAAGCCAGTCGGGCATGGAATCCAACCCAATCAGGTCGTCATAGGTCGGGCGTGGGCGCACGACGTGGAACCGGTCGCCGTCGACCAGCACCTCCGGCACCAGCAGGCGGGTGTTGTAGGTGCCGGCCTGCACCGCGCCATAGGCGCCCGCGGTGGAGACGGCAATCAGATCGCCGGCCTTCAGCCTGGGCAGATCGCGGTCCAGGCCGATATAATCGCCGGTCTCGCAGACCGGGCCGACCACGTCGACCATCATGCGCGGCGTGTCGGCCGGCGGCTGCACGACCGGACGGATGTCGTGGAAGGCGTCGTAGAGCGTCGGCCGGATGAGATCGTTCATTGCGGCGTCGACGACGAGGAAGTTCTTGGCGTCGCCTTCCTTCACGAAGATCACTTCTGAGACGAGGATGCCGGCATTGCCTGATATCAGCCGGCCAGGCTCGAACATCACCTTCAGCCCGAGCTTGGTGACATGCTTCCTGACGATCTGGGCATAGGCGTCGGGCAGCGGCGGCGGGTTGTTGTCGATGCGGTAGGGAATGCCGAGCCCGCCGCCGACATCGATATGCTCGATGGCATGGCCGTCCGCCCGCAGCGCGCCGACCAGATCGACAAGCAGGGCGAAGGCATCGTCGAAGGGCTGCAGCTCGGTGATCTGGCTGCCGATATGGGTATCGATGCCGGTGATCCTGATGCCGGGAAGCTTTGCCGCGCAGGCATAAACCTGCCGCGCCCGCTGCCATGGGATGCCGAACTTGTTCTCGGCCTTGCCGGTGGAGATCTTCTTGTGGGTCTTGGCGTCGACGTCGGGATTGATGCGCAGCGAAATCGACGCCACCTTGCCCAGCGCTGCGGCTCGCGCCGACAGCAGTTCGAGTTCAGGCTCGGATTCGACGTTGAAGCAGAGGATGCCGGCGACAAGGGCAAAGTCCATTTCGCGCGCGGTCTTGCCGACGCCCGAAAACAGGATCTTGCCGGCCGGAATGCCGGCGGCCAGCGCCCGGCGCAATTCACCTTCCGAAACCACGTCGGCGCCGGCGCCGAGCTTCGCCAGCGTCCGCAGGACGGCCTGGTTGGAATTGGCCTTCATGGCGTAGCAGACCAGCGTGTCGAGCCCGGCAAACGACTGGGCAAACACCCGGTAGTGCCTGGTCAGTGTGGCCGTCGAATAGCAGTAGAATGGCGTGCCGATCTGTGCGGCGATATCTGGTATCGCCACGTCCTCGGCATGGAGCACGCCGTCGCGGTAGTCGAAATGGTTCACGAGAGTGATTCCAGAAGTTGGGGCGCGATGAGATCGGGTTGGAAGGCCCGGCTCTCGTCGGCTCTAGATCAGCGGGTCGAGGATGAATTTCTTGTCCTTGACCGGTTTTTCCGGCTCCGGCGGCACGGGCTGGTGGGCCTTCGAGGCATCCTTGCGCGCCTGCACGGCCGCCTCATAGGGCGTGTCGAGAGCGCCCCTCCTGCCGCAGGCCGAAACGGCCGCGATCGCAACCAGCAGCGTCAGCGTCACCAAAATCCTGCTTCCGGTCATCGATCCATCCGTCCGAAACGTTGTCAGCCGCCGCTTTTAGCCGAGTTCTCGGTGCATTGCACCCCGAGATATCGCCCGTCGCAATATCCGGGATATTACTGCTCGCAATATCCGGCATTACGCCTTCGCCAGCCGCTTTTTCCAGGCGCGGATCTGCTTCCTAACTTCCGACGGCGCGGTGCCGCCGAAACTGGTGCGGCTCTTGACCGAGTTCTGCACCGCCAGCACCGAAAATATGTCGGCCGTGATGCCGGGATCGATCGACTGCAAATCCTCCAGTGAAAGCCTCTCCAGCCCCACCTTCTTGTCTTCGGCCAGCGCCACCGCCCGGCCGGTGACATGATGCGCTTCGCGGAACGGCAGGCCGAGCGTGCGCACCAGCCAGTCGGCAAGGTCGGTTGCTGTCGCGTGGCCGGAGCCGGCGGCCTTCTTCATCGCGGCAGCGTTGACCGTCATGTCCGAAACCATGCCGGTCATCGCCGCCAGCATCAGGTCGAGAGTCTCGGCGGCGTCGAACACCGATTCCTTGTCTTCCTGCATATCCTTGCCATAGGTCAAAGGCATGCCCTTCATCACCGTTAGCAGGCCGACCAGATGACCGGTGACGCGGCCGGTCTTGCCGCGCACCAGTTCGGCGGCATCGGGGTTCTTCTTCTGCGGCATGATCGAGGAGCCGGTGGAAAACGAGTCCGACAGCCTGACGAAGCCGAACTGCGGCGTCGACCAGATGATGATCTCTTCGGCCAGCCGTGACAGATGCGTGGCGCAGATCGCGGCAAGAGCGAGGAACTCGAGCGCGAAATCGCGATCCGAGACGCTGTCGAGCGAATTGCGCATCGGCTCGCGGAAGCCGAGCGCCTTGGCGGTCCGGTGACGGTCGATCGGGAAGCTGGTGCCGGCGAGGGCCGCGGCACCGAGCGGGCTTTCGTCCATCCGCTCGATCGCATCGCGCACACGCGACAGGTCGCGCGAAAACATCTCGACATAGGCCATGCAGTGATGGCCGAAGGTCACCGGTTGTGCCGCCTGCATATGGGTAAAGCCCGGCATCACGGTCGCGGCATGCTCCTCGGCCCGCTCCAGCAGCGCCTCGATCAGCCCTTTCAACGCCTCGGCGACGCGAAAGCACTCATCCTTGACCCACAGCCTCAAATCGACTGCGACTTGATCATTGCGCGAGCGGGCGGTGTGCAGCCGGCCGGCCGCCGGGCCGATCAGATCGGCGAGGCGCGCCTCAATGTTCATGTGGATGTCTTCGAGCCGTGTCGAAAACTCGAAGCTGCCGGCCTCGATCTCTTTCAGGATCGTGTTCAGCCCGTCAGCAATTTTTTCTTGGTCGGCCGCCGAAATAATGCCCGTTTGCGCGAGCATCTCGCTGTGGGCGATCGAGCCTTTGATGTCCTGCGCATAGAGTTTGCGGTCGAAGGAGATAGACGCGTTGATCGCTTCCATGATCGCGGCCGGACCCGAGGCAAAACGTCCGCCCCACATCTGGTTGCTGGTTTTCTTGTCGCTCATGGCTATAACCCGTGCTTCGGAGCAGTTTTGAGAAAATGGCAGACGGTAGTAGATTCTTCCCGGCCTCGCGCCTGATCCTCGCCGCCTTGGTGGCGGGCGCGCTGGCCGGTGCGGTCGCGGTATATGTCAGCGAGAGCCGGTCTGGCAACAATGCACCGGCACAAGCTGCCGTGGGTGAGAGCAAGGACGATGTCGCCTGCGCGGCCAAGAGCGACCGCGCCAAGAAAGTCGCGGCGTCGGCCACCGGTGAGGTTGCGGCACTTTTGCCGGCGGATCCGCCACAATCCCTGAAGAGCCTTGCCTTCAATGGCCCGGACGGCAAGCCGATGACGCTTGCCGATCATGCCGGCAAGACGGTGCTGCTCAATCTGTGGGCGACATGGTGCGCGCCGTGCCGTGCCGAAATGCCGGCGCTCGATGCGCTGGAGAAGGAAAAGGGCAGCGACTCCTTTGAAGTGGTCGCCGTCAATGTCGATGCCGGCGACGATGTGAAGCCGAAGAAGTTCCTCAGCGATACCGGCGTCGCGACGCTCGGTTATTACCGGGATTCGACGATGGCGCTGTTCAACGACCTCAAGAAGCGCGGCCTGGCGCTAGGCCTTCCCGTTACCATGCTGATCGACGGCGAAGGCTGTCTGATCGCCCATATGAACGGCCCGGCCGAATGGTCGGGGCCGGACGCCAGGCGGCTGGTCGAGACGGCACTCAAGCCCGAAAGTCTCTAAAAGCGCGTCGTTGTCCGCTACGCCCTTTTCGGGCGGTCAGGCCCTGTTCAGACCGAGTGCGGGCGCGGGTGCGAAGGCCAGAACGCTTCTGTCGCGCAAGGTGGCGGGTTTGCTGCCGACAGCGGGTGCGACGACACCGGTCAGCTCGCCGAATTCCTCGATGAGAGCTGGCCTGCCGATATAGTAGCCCTGGCCGATCTCGCAGGCTTCGGCGTCCAGGAATTTCAGTTCGCCGAGCGTCTCTACACCCTCCGCCAGGACCGGCAGGCCGAGACCGCGTCCAAGTCCCAGGACGGCGCGCACGATCGCCGCGACCTGGCCGTTCTTGTCGACGGACTTGATGAAGGAACCATCGATCTTGATCTTGTCGAAGGGGAAGGCGCGAAGGTTGGAGAGCGAGGAATAGCCGGTTCCAAAATCGTCCATGGCGACGCGCACGCCCAGTGCCTTGACCTGCCGCAAAGTGGCCAGCGCCCGCGGCATGTCCTTGACAAGCGCCGTCTCGGTGATCTCAAGCTCGAGCCTGCCGGGCACCAGGCCGGTATTCAGCAATGTTTCGTGGACCTTGCGGCTGAAATTCGTGTTGTGGAGCTGCACCGCCGAAACGTTGACGGCCACCGTCAGCGGATTTTCCCAGCGGGCGGCTTCCTCGCAGGCAGCCGTCAGCACCCATTCGCCAATCTGGCCAATGGCGCCGCTGTCTTCGGCGACCGGGATGAATATGCCCGGGGACACGTCGCCGCGCGTCGGATGCCGCCAGCGGACCAGCGCTTCGAAGCCGACCATCTTTCCGCTGCTGATCTCTTTCTGCGGCTGGTAGACGAGGTAGAACTCCTGGCGTGCGACCGCCTGGCGCAGTTCGTGCTCCATCACGCGCTTGTCGCGGGCCTCGGCCCCCATCGAAGCCTCGAAATAACGGTAGGTGTCCTTGCCTTCGGTCTTGGCCCGGTAGAGTGCCGTATCGGCGTGACTTATCAGGCTGGCCTGGTTTTCGGCATCCGACGGGTAAAGCGCAATGCCGATGCTGGCCGACACGAGGCCGCCGCCGACCGAGAGCCGGTTTTCCTCGCGCATGGCGGCCAGCACGGCGTCGGCGATACGGCCGGCCTCCAACGGGTCGGTCAGGTTCGGGACGATGATGGCGAATTCGTCGCCGCCCAGCCGCGCCACCATCTGTCCCTGGCGAAGGATGCCGGTAATGCAATGCGCAACCTTCTGCAGCATGGCGTCCCCGGCGCCGTGCCCATACAGGTCGTTGACCTCCTTGAACCGATCGAGATCAAGCAGCAGAAGCGCAAGCTGGCCGCCTTTTCTGGTCCGGCCCATCGCAGCAATTTCCGTCTCCAGCCGGCCGGAAAAGCTGCGGCGATTGGCCAGTCCGGTCAATGGATCGAAATGGGCAAGCCGCAGGATCTCCTGTTCAGCCTTCTTGCGCTCGCGAATGTCGCGGACCGCGACCACGTTGTGCGGTTTGCCGCAGTAGTCGATGCTCCTGGCGATCAACTCGACAGGAATGCTCGTGCCATCGCGGCCGCTCAATTCGGCCTCCTGCGGCTGTTCGCCGAAGCCCGACATATCGGATCCGAAGAGATCGCCAAGCTGCATTCCGTTCAGCGTCGCTGTTGCGATGCCCGTCAGTGTCGCAATGCTGTCATTGGCACTGATGATGCGGTTGCCGTCGCAGACGATCAGCCCCTCCACGGCGGCATTGGCCAGGCCGTGCATGCGATCGACCTCGAGCTTCTGGCGACGGAAGCGCAAATCGATCCACAGCGCCGATGCCGACAGAACCAGGATCACCAGCGTGGCGGCGGCGGCCGCGAAAGCCTGCGAGGTCGGCTCGATCGTGTATTCGGATATGACGATCGAGGGATCGGGGAAGATCGAGACTGCACCCATGCCGATGAAATGCAAGGTACAGATCGCCAGTGTCAGCAGCACCGCGCCGGCGGATGTCGCCGGCAGGGAGGGGCGGCGCAACACGACACGCAGCGCCAGCGCCCCAAGCGTTATGCCGGCCAGCAGGGAAACGGCGACAAGCAACAGGTTCCATTCGATCCGGCCCTGGACTTCGAATGCCGCCATGCCGATGTAGTGCATGGCTGCGATGCCGCCGCCCAGGACGGCGCCGCCGACGAGATGATAATCGAACTCGTCCCGCAAGGTGGCGATCCACATGCCGGCCGCCGTCAGCGCGACCGAAGCAGCGAGCGAAAGCACGGAGAGTGCGGGATCATAAGCACTGGGTATACCCGGTGTGAACGCAAGCATGGCGATGAAATGCGTTGCCCAGATGCCGAAGCCGGTCGAAGTGGACGCGATCATCAGCCAGGCAAGCCGGTTCCGATCTGCAGAGCGGCTGATGTGGTGAAGCAGGTTGACGGCAGAGAAACAGGAAATTCCGCAGATCAGCGCGGCGAGTGCGACCAGTCTCAGATCGTGTTCGTTGACGATACAATTGTAGACCGTCAGCATTTTATTTCACCTGATCTATCGAGAATAAACAAGGCAGCAGAATTGAGTAGCGCTTTGCCGTTGAAGGATCGATTAAGCCGCTTGCAACCCTGGCGTGTTTTCCGGAGGAGGGTGCCCGTCAGGCGATGCGGACCGTCACGACGAGTGCCTCGTGATCGGAGCTCGGGCTGCCGTCCGCCAGCACAGCCGGAAGAACGGCAGGAGCCGTTGCGATGAGGCCGCGCGTGAAGAACCAGTCGATGTGGCCGAGCGGGGTGGGATCGCCGGCCTCGCGCCGCTGCGTGGTCAGTCGAGCTTGTTGGCGGCCTTCCAGTCGTAACCGCGCCCGGCGAGGACCGCGAACAGCGGTTCATGGCGTTCGACATCGATCAGCCGGTCGGGTTCGGCAGCGATACGCGCCGCCCAGGCATCGGGATCGTCATTACGCTCCTCATGGGTTGATGTCAGCGTGTTGAAGTCGCCGCCAAGCAGAACCGGCGCCTGCGGATCGTATTTGTCGATGGCATCGAGGAGATGGCTGGTCTGGATGGCCCGGCCGGCGGGATCCGTGCGGTTTTCGAGATGCACCGAGACCACTGTCACCCCGCGGTCGCCGATCTGCACCTGGCCACCGATGGCCATGCGTCCGCCGATGCGCGGCTGGCCGCGTTCCGGCCGGAACCAGCCGCCAGCCGCGTCGAGGCGCACGAGGAAAGGGCGAAGCAGCGGGATGGTGCTGGTTACGGCATTGCCATGGAAGCCTTCTGTATTCTGGACCGTGCCGGTTGCGGCCTGCTCAGTCTCGTTGCCGCCGCCGAGCTCGACGAATTCAACGCCATAGGCGAAGGCATGGCCGAGCCGGCCGGCAAGGACGCGCAAGGGATGGCCGTTGCCTGAGCGCGCCATGCCTTCGTCGACCTCGGACAGCAACACGACATCCGGTAACTGGCCAGTAAGCGTGGCCGCGATGGCATCACCATGGCGCAGCCGTTCGACGTTCCAGGCCATGACGGTAAGCGTTTCGCCGGCGCTTTCGCGTGAAGCCTTGCCGCCGATTTCGATCTGGCCAAGTGCAGGCGTGTCGGCTGCCAGGCGCAGATGGGTGGCGCTGTCGCGCGGTCCGTCGCGCATCGCCTGGCGCTCCGCGAGTGGAACATGCGTCAGCTGTGGCACCAGCATTTCATTCATCCCCTTAGCCGGATAATCATGGCTGCCCCTCAGGGTCTTTACGTCCTCGGCAGCCGCCCTGGCTACCTAGAGCGCCGGCATGACATTTTCATGCCGGCGCAACCGCCGGAGGGGAGGAGAGACGGGCTGTCCACAGGCCTGAAGGGCCACAACAGAACTGTCACATACCTTCTCTAAGAGAGCGGGCAAGGATTTGCGCAAGACCCTTGTCAACAGCCACTCAAGAGGGAAGAAATCATGACCATCATCAAGCGGGGCTTTGCTGCCCTTGCCGCTGGCGCGCTCAGCGCAGCGCTTGCCATGCCTGCTGTCGCAGAGCCGGTAAAATTCGATTTCTGGTTCGGCCTTTCGGGCGATCTGGCCCGCGTCGTCGACACGCTGTGCAAGAACTTCAACGCCTCGCAGACCGACTATGAAGTCGTCTGCACCAGCCAGGGCAATTACGACGCCACGCTGCAGAACACGATCGCCGCCTTCCGCGCCGGCAAGCAGCCCGCTGTCGTCCAGGTCTATGATGTCGGCACCGCCACCATGATGCTGTCGGGCGCCTATAAGCCGGCTGACAAGCTGATGGAAGAAAACGGCTACAAGATCGACTACGCCGACTATTTCCCCGGCATCGCGCGCTACTATGCGACGTCGAAGGGCGAGATGCTGTCCTTCCCGTTCAACTCGTCGACCCCACTGATGTATTGGAACAAGGACGCCTTCGCCAAGATCGGCAAGACCGAAGCGCCGAAGACCTGGGAAGATGTCGCGGCCGACCTCAAGGCACTGAAAGACGCCGGCTATGAATGCCCAATGGCGATCAACATCTCGGCCAATGAAAGCTGGCAGCTGATGGAGCAGTTCTCGGCTCTCCACAACCAGCCGATCGCCACCAAGAACAACGGCTATGATGGCCTCAACGCGCGTCTGGAAGTCAACAAGACCAGGTTCGTCCAGTACGTCACCGATCTCAAGAAGTGGTATGATGCCGGCCTGATCAAGATCAAGTCCAAGGACCTCGGCCAGGACATGGTCCAGGCCTTCGCTTCCGGTACCTGTCAGGTCGTCCTGACCTCGGTCGGCGATCACGGCACTGTCGGCAAGACGCAGAAGGCGGGCATGAACTGGGATGTCGCCGAGCTGCCGGTCTATGCCGGCACCGAGCGCAAGAATTCGCTCGTCGGGGGCGCTTCGCTGTGGGTGCTCTCCGGCAAGTCGGATGCGGAGTACAAGGGCGCTGCCGCGTTCCTCAACTTCATCCACGACCCCAAGACCGCTTTGTTCTGGTCGACGAACACCGGCTACATCCCGGTGACCAAGTCGGGCTTCGACTACCTGAAGGCGCAGGGTTTCTATGACAAGGCGCCCTTCAAGGGTCGTGAAGTGGCGATCGCCAGTCTGACGGCGTCCGAACCGACCGAGATCACCCGCGGTGTGCGGCTGGGCAATTTCACCCAGATCCGCGCCGAGTTCGGCACGCAGATGCAAGCGATCTTCGCCAACAAGGTCAGCGTTCAGGAAGGCCTCGATACGCTGGTCAAGAATGGGGACGCCATCCTCGACCGCTTCCAGCAGACCTATCCGGGCAAGACACTGCCCTGACCACTGGAAATTCTCAGGCTGCCCGTCGACTCTCACGCTCCGAGTCGACGGGCAGCCGTTTCGCGTATTAATGCGCACGTGACTGGCCGTTCAGCGGCATCGGCGGACCGATGGAAAAACGCGTCACTTTCAGCAGCTGGACGATCGGCATCCTTTTCGCGGTGCCTCAGCTCCTCTTGATCTTCACGTTCTTTTACTGGCCCGCCGGTCAGGCCGTGTACTGGTCACTGACGCTGCAGCAGCCCTGGGGCGGCGGCAACATCTGGGTCGGGCTGGACAATTTCCGCTCGATCCTGGCCAACGCCGACTACTGGAACTCGATCACCGCCAGCCTTGTCTTTGCCGGCATCAGCACCGGGCTTGCGATGTTCGTCGGCCTTGTGCTGGCCGCCTTGACCGATCGGCAACTTACCGGGTCGCGCTTCTACCGCGTGGTGCTGATCTGGCCCTACGGCATCGCGGCGCCGGCGCTGGCTATGGCGTTCCGCTTCATCTTGGCGCCGGAAGCCGGCTTCATGGCCGTCGTCAACCAGGTTTGGCCCGGCTTCTGGGATCCTGGCCTTGACGGCACTGACGCCATGGCCTCGATCATAATCGCCTTTTCCTGGAAATATGTCGGCTACAACTTCATCTTCTTCCTTGCCGCGTTCCAGGCCATCCCGCGTTCGCTGATCGAGGCGGCGGCGATGGACGGCTCGGGCGTCGTCAGACGCTTCTGGGACATCCAGTTCCCTCTGATCACGCCGACGATCTTCTTCCTGCTGGTCATCAACATCACCGAGAGCTTCCAGGATTCCTTCGGCATCGTCGACATCATGACTTCGGGCGGACCGGCGAACGCCACCAATCTGATGGTCTATAAGATCTATTCCGACGGTTTCAAAGGCCTCGACTATTCGGGTGCCGCCGCACAGAGCATCATCCTGATGGTGCTCATCGTCGTGCTGACCATCTTCCAGTTCCGCTTCATCGAGCGGCGTGTGCACTACAGGTGAGGCCGACATGGTAGAGCGCACCCCGTTCCTCAATTTCTTCACGCATGTGATCCTGTTCGTCGGCTTCGTGCTTTGCATCGCGCCGTTCGTGGTCGTCGCCATCGCCGCGTCGCACAATCTCAGGGATGTCAACGATGTGCCGATGTCGCTGCTGCCGGGCAGCGACTTCTGGCTCAACATCAAGACCGCATGGACGACGGCCGATCTCGGCCCCAAACTTCTGAACAGTTTCATCATGGCCGCGGGCGTCGCGGCGGGCAAAGTGATCACCTCGGCGCTCACCGCCTTCTCGATCGTCTATTTCCGCTACCCCGGCCGCACCTTCATCTTCTGGCTGATCTTCGTAACCTTGATGCTGCCGCTGGAAGTGCGCATCGTGCCAACCTACGCGGTCGTCGCCAACGTGCTGTCGCCCTATCAGGCCATCCTCGACGTGACCGGTCTGAGCTGGCTCATCGAAAAAGTCTCGGGCGTCCAGGTTTCGCTCAGCCTCGGGCTGCTCAATTCCTATTCAGGGCTGATCCTGCCGCTGATCGCAACCGCCACCGGCACCTTCCTCTACAGGCAGTTCTTCCTCACTGTTCCCGATGAACTGACCGAGGCCGCGCGCATGGATGGCGCCGGCGCCCTGCGTTTCTTCATCGATATCCTGCTGCCGCTGTCGCGCAACAACATGGCCGCACTTGGGACCATTATGTTCCTGTGGGCGTGGAACCAATATCTGTGGCCGCTGCTCATCACCACCGACCAGTCGCATGCGACCGCGGTCACGGAACTCAAGCAGCTCATCCCCAATGTCGGCGGCATTCCGGAATGGAACATCGCCATGGCCGGGACCCTTATCGTCATGCTGCCGCCGCTGATTGTCGTGGTGCTGATGCAACGCTGGTTCGTGCGCGGCCTGATCGCCACCGAAAAGTGACCTGGAAAGGAGACGAAAGATGGCCTCCATCACCATTCGGGACGTCAAGAAAAGTTACGCCAAGATGCAGGTCGTGCACGGCGTCGACCTCGACATCGCATCGGGCGAGTTCGTCGTCATCCTCGGGCCATCGGGCTGCGGCAAGTCCACGCTGCTGCGGATGATCGCCGGACTGGAGGACATATCCGGCGGTGAGATCGCCATCGATGGCACCGTCGTCAACAAACTGGAACCGCGCGAGCGCGGCTGCGCCATGGTGTTCCAGAACTACGCGCTCTATCCGCATATGAGCGTGGCGCAGAACATCGGCTATTCGCTCAAGGTGGCGGGTGTTCCGGCCGCCGAGCGCCAGCTGCGCATCCAGGCGGTTGCCCGCACGCTGGAGCTCGAACATCTGCTCGACCGCAAGCCGATGGCGCTGTCTGGCGGCCAAAGGCAACGCGTCGCCATGGGCCGGGCGATGATCCGCGAACCCAAGGTGTTCCTGTTCGATGAGCCGCTGTCCAACCTCGACGCCAAGCTGCGCGTCCAGATGCGCTCGGAAATCCGCAAGCTGCATCGCCGGCTGAACGCCACCTCGGTCTTCGTCACCCATGACCAGGTCGAGGCGATGACGCTGGCCGACCGGCTGGTGGTGATGAATGGCGGACGCGTCGAGCAGGTCGGCACGCCGGCCCAGATCTACAGCCGTCCGGCCAGCCGTTTCGTCGCCACCTTCGTCGGCGCGCCGGCCATGAACATCCTTGAAGGCACGGTTGAGCTCGACGGGCTGTCGCTGCTCGGCGGCAGCCGACGCCTGGCCATGGCCCGCGCGGGGCTGCCGGTCGGCACGAAGGTAGCGATGGGCATCCGGCCAGAAGCCGTCCGGCTAGTGGCGCCGGGCACGGCAGGCGCGCTCAATGCCACCGTCGACCTGGTCGAGGAGCTGGGCGCGGGCCGCGTCATCTATGTCGATCTCGACGGCGCGCCGTTTTCGGTGATGACGTCGGAGCCTGTCCACCCTGAACCGGGCAGCGCGGTCGGCCTGAAGATTTCGCCGGACGATATGCATTTCTTCTCGTCGGAGACAGGAAGCCGTCTCGAAGTCTTCAAGGCCTCCGTCCCGGAACCGGCCCTCTGATTTCTGAAGCCAGCCATTACCGTCGATGATGGGGCAGGCGCCGCCGTTAGAGCAGTTCCCGTTTCACGGACACGGGAACTGTTCTAACTCTTTGTTTTGACACAATTCCGAACGGAAAACCGTTCACACTTTTCCTGGAATTGCTCTGAGTGGAAGAAGCACGCAATGAAAATTATCCAGGTCACCGATGTGCATCTTGGCCGGCAAGGCGAGCGCCGCTATGGCGCCGACCTGCATCAGCGGCTGGCTTCATGCATCGCGCACATCAATGCGCATCACGCCGATGTCGCGCTTTGCGTCTTCACCGGCGACCTGACGGAGACTGGCGCGCCCGAGAGCTACGCCGATCTCCGGACGGCCCTGAGCACGCTGTCGGTGCCCTGGCGGCTACTGCCGGGGAACCACGACCGGCGAGCCAATCTTGCCGCCGCGTTTCCCGAGATTCCGCTCGATGAGAACGGCTTCGTGCAGTCGGCTCATCAAACGGCCGACGAGGTGCTGCTGTTCCTCGACTGTCTGGCGGAAGGGCGCATCGAAGGCGAATTGTGCGACAGGCGGCTAGCCTGGCTCGAAGCCCGGCTCAGAGATGCGGCCGGCAGGCCCGCCTACGTCTTCATGCATCATCCGCCGGTCGCGCTCGGCCTGCCGCAGCTCGATCCGCTGGCGCTTGGGCGGCCGGAACGGCTGCTGGGCCTGCTGCGGCGCCATGGCAATGTCCGTCACATCTTCTTCGGTCACGTCCATCGCGACATTGCCGGCACGGTCGCCGGCATTCCGTTCTCGGCGCAGCGCGGCCTGCATGCCAGGTTCGAGCTTACCCTCGACAGATCGAGCGAGATTGTCGAGCAGGCTCCGCCTTCCTACGCGGTCGTCCTCATCGACAGCGCCAACGAGCACGTGGTCGTGCATGGCTGCGACTTTCTCGAACAATGGCCGATCTATTCCGGTGAAACCGGCGAACGCATCACGGCGTGAACGGGCTCCGCCGCGTTGAAGCGCAATGTGGCAAAGCCTTCGACCAATCAGGCGAAGACATGCGCCTTTCCCGATACGGTCAGCCGGACGATCTCGCCGACCGCCGGCGCGTCCATGCCCGGTTTGCGCAGGACCAGCGGCGTGTTGCCGATCGCGGCCGCATCGGGCGGATCGGCATTGTTCAAGAGCCGCACCGCGACCGTGCACATCGAGCCGGCGAATTCGGATTCCGTCACTTCTCCGAACAGCATGTCCGAGGTGCCGGACATGCCCTCGCGCGAGGTTCTCTTCAGCGCGATCTGCTCCGGGCGAAGCATGATGCGGGCGATATCGCGGCTGTCATTGGTGTCGACCGCGATGCGGCCGAGCGGCGAATTGGCGAAGCCACCCGATATCTTTGCCGGCAGGATGATGGCGTCGCCCAGGAATTCGGCGATCATCCTGTCCTTCGGCTTGAGATAGAGCTCGCGCGGCGTGCCGATTTGCGAGAACTTGCCGTCGCGCATCACCGCGACCTGGCTGGCAAAGGACAGCGCCTCGGCCTGGTCGTGCGTCACCAGGATGGTGGTGATGCCGGCGGCTTCCAGCAGCTCGGCTACCGCCTTGCGCATCGAGGCGCGCAGGCCGGTATCGAGCGCCGAGAACGGCTCGTCGAGAAGCATCAGCCTGGGCTTCATCGCCATGGCGCGGGCCAGCGCCACGCGCTGCTGCTGGCCGCCGGAAAGCTCGTGCGGGCGGCGTTTGAGGATCGCCTTGTCGAGCCCGACGATATAGGCGAGCTCGACGATGCGCTCAGAGCGCTTGTCCGCGCCGCGGTCCATGCCGAAACCGATATTGTCGCCAATGGTCAGATGCGGAAACAGGGCACCATCCTGCGCCACCACGCCGATGCCTCGACGATATGCCGGCACCGCAGCGCCGCCATTGGCCAATATCGTACCGTCGAGCGTGATGTGCCCCTGGTCCGGCGCCTCGAAGCCGGCAATCAGCCGCAGCAAGGTCGTCTTGCCGCAGCCGGAAGGACCGACAATCGCCGTGCGGCTGCCGCTGGCAACGCTCAGGTCGACGCCGGCAAGGGCCGCCACCGGGCCGTATTGCTTGTGCAGGCCGCTGATTTCGAGAAAGCTCATCGTCCGGCCATCCGTTTCGACTGGACATAGAGCAGCCAGGTCAAGGGCAGCGACATCGCCACCATGATGAAGGCGTAGGGTGCCGCGGAGGCATAATCAATCTCACCGCTGTAGGACCAGAACGCCATCGCCAGCGTGCGGGTACCGTTGGGCGCCAGCATCTGGGTGGCGGTCAGTTCGTTCATGATGCCGAGCGCCACCAGCGCCATGCCGGCCGCGGCACCAGGCGCCGACAGGCGGATCGTCGTCGACCACAACGCCTGCAGCGGCGGCCGGCCGAGGCTGGAAGCGGCGCGTTCGAGTTCGACCGGCGCCTGCGCGATCGACGCGCGCAGGCTGACCAGCGCGCGCGGCAGGAACATCAGCGCATAGGCCACCAGGATCGTGAACAGGGTCTGGTAGAGCGGCAGCGCGATGCGCACCGTGATGGTGACCAGCGCCAGTGCAATGACAACCCCCGGCAACGAGCCGACAATGTAGTTGCAGCCCTCCAGCAGGCGCTGCAATGGCCCCGGCGCGCGGATCGAGATCCAGGCCATCGGCATGGCGGCGACGGTGGCGAGCAAGGCGCCGGCGAGCGCCAGGAACAGCGTCTGCCCAAGCGCCAGGCCGATTTCGTCCAAGCGCCAGACAGCGGCGCCGCCGGCGGTAAGCCAGCCGCCGATGGTGACGAACGGCACACCGAGCGCCAAAAGCGTGGTGACGACAAGCAAGAGCAGGCTAGGCAGGGTGGCGCGTCCGAGGCTCGTGCGTTGCTGATGGCGCGCCGCACCTGAGCCGACGCGGGCATAGCGCTCCTCGCCGCGCACCAGCACTTCGAGGCCGAGCAGCACGAAGCAGCAACTGACCAGCACGCCGGCCAGCATGTTGGCGGCCGGTCCGTTGAAGGTCGACTGGAACTGGTCGACGATCGCCGTGGTGAAGGTGTCGAAGCGGATGAAGACATAGAGGCCGTACTCAGCCAGCAGGTGCAGGCCGACCAGCAGCGAGCCGCCGCAGATGGCGAGCCGCAATTGCGGCAGCACGACCCGCCAGAACACGCGCCGGGGTCCAAGGCCGAGTGCGGCGGCAGCGTCCTCGAGGGCGGGATCGAGACGGCGCAATGCCGCCGACACCGGCAGATACAGGAACGGGAAATAGGCGATCACGGAAACCAGCACGCCGGCCCACAGGCCGTGCAGTCCCGGCACCATGGTGACCCAGGCATAGCTGTGCACGAAAGCCGGGATGGCGAGCGGCGCCACGCACAGCCAGGCCCAGAGGCGGGCGCCCGGCAGGTCGCTGCGCTCGGTCAACCAGGCCAGCGCAACCGACAGCACGATGGTGATCGGCACGGAGAGCGCGACCAGCAGGACGGTGTTGACCAGAAGCTCGCCGACACGCGGCCGGAAGACCAGCGCCGAGACGGTTTCCCAGCCGGTCTGCACCGCGATCCAGATGATGAAGGCGAGCGGCACCAGCGCCAGCAGCGCAACGAAGATGGCGGCGAGGACCAGCCAAAGCGGTGCGCGTCGCCGGGCCCTTCGGCCTGTGCCCGAAGGCAGGCCCGAACGCGCGAGATCGACCGCGGACTGCATCAGGTCAGACGCCGTGCCGCTGCCGTCCAGCGGCAGCAATTGAAGGACCGCGATCACGGTCGGGAACACAGCGTGTCGTCATCGACGAATGCCATCTCGAAAAACAAAATCACTCCCGCGGAAGGCGAATTCCCGCGGGAGCGTGGTCGGGTGTCCTTTTAGGACGAATGGCAACTAAAGCAAGCCGGCTGCCGTCATCAGGTCGGTGACCTTCTTGGAGTTCAGCGTCGTGGCGTCGACCTTCGGCGCCTGCAGATCGGCGAGCGGCACCAGCTTCGGGTTGGAGGCCGCACCCTTGCCGACAGCGTATTCGAAGGAATCGCCGGTTTTCAGCACGTCCTGGCCGCCCTTGCCGGTCAGCCATTTCAGGAATGCCTGGGCTTCCTTGGGATGCTTGCTCGAAGCCAGCACGCCGCCGCCGGAGATCGAGACGAAGGCGCCCGGATCCTGGTTCTTGAAATAGTGCAGCTCGACATTCCCGCTGTTTTCGCCGGTCTTGGCCTGATCGCCGAAGTAGTAATAGTGATAGATGACGCCGCCTTCGATCTCGCCGGCATTGACCGCCTTCATCACCGTGCTGTTGCCCTTGTAGGCGGTGAAATTGGTTTTCATCGCCTTCAGCCAGTCGGCGGTAGCGGCTTCGCCCTTGATCTGGAGCAGGGCACTGACGATGGCCTGGAAATCGGCGCCTGACGGGGAGGCGGCCCAACGGCCCTTCCAGCTCGGATCGGCGAGGTCAAGCATCGACTTGGGCAACTGGTCGGCGGTCAGCTTGGTCTTGTTATAGGCAAAGACCGTGCTGCGCGCTGCGACGCCGACCCATTTGCCGCTGGCCGGCTGATAGTCCTGGGGAACCTGTGCCAACGTGTCGGCGTCGACCGGCGCGAACAGGCCGGCCGTCTCGACCAGCACCATGGCCGGCGAGTTTTCCGTCAGGAACACGTCGGCCGGCGAAGCCGTGCCCTCAGCGACGATCTGGTTGGAGAAGTCGCTGTCGCCGCCATTGCGCACGGTGACCTTGATGCCGGTCTCCTTGGTGAAGCCTTCGGCCCACGCCTTGGTCAGGCTTTCGTGCTGAGCGTTGTAGACAATGATGCCATCCTCTTCCGCCTTTGCCGGACCGGCGACGAGGCTGATTGCCAGCGCGGTGGCGCCGGCGAGGGTGGAAAGAGCATATTTCATGGCATTGTCCTCGATTTCGGGGCTTTGGTCTGTCACGGCTGCACCTATCGATACCTGACAGCAGTAGTCAACATTGTCGATGTGCTTCAATCGGTCGCTGACGTGCAAAGGTCGGTGCCGGACGGACAATTCCGCGTGATGCTCCCGGTTCGGCGGTGCCGCAAACTTTCGTGATTTGCCGACAGTTTGGCTTGGACATTATTTCGCCGGCCACGTAACAAATCAGCGCCGAGACGCGAAAATCGGGGAGTGAACTCTTGTGAGCGGCAAGGACGAGGCCGAACTTTCCCGGCTGATGCGGGCCGCGATCGCGGGAGATGAAAGGGCTTACGCCGACTTTCTGCACCGGATTGCCGCGATGGTCCGCGGTTTTGCCCGGCGCAAGATCGTGCAGGGCGGGGTCGATCCCGAGGATATCGTGCAGGAAACCTTGCTGGCCATTCATGTGAAACGGCATACCTGGCGCCAGGATGCGCCGGTGTTGCCGTGGATCTATGCGATCGCCAGCTTCAAGCTGATCGATGCGTTCCGGCGGCGCGGACGACGCATCGAGATCGACGTCGATGATATCGCCGAGACGTTCGCCGAGCCGGAAACCGAGACCGTCAGCGAGCGCGACATCAACCGTGCATTGGACGGCCTGTCGCCGGCACAACGCTCCGTGGTCTCGGCCGTATCGGTGGAAGGGCGGTCCATCGGCGAGACGGCGGCAAAGTTCGGCATCAGCGAGACGGCGGTGCGTGTGTCGCTGCATCGCGGACTTGCCGCGATAGCCAAGCGATTCGGGCAGGGGCGGTTCGGGCGGGAATGACATGAGGACGGAAAATCTCATCAAGGCGCTGGACGCCGATGCAGGCAGCAAGGCGATGCCGCTGCAATCGGCCTGGTGGATGGCCGCCGGCGCGGCAGCGGTGATCGCGGCCGTCGTTTTCCTGCTGACCATCGGCCCGCGCCCGGACTTCATGGCAGCCGCGCACACGATGCGCTTCCTCTCCAAATTTGTTTTCACCATCGTGCTTGCCGTCAGCGCCTTTGCCCTGATCCGCGCCTTGTCGACGCCGGGTGCCTCTACGGGCCGGGCGATGGCCTGGATGGCTGCGGCGCCAGTGCTGGTAGCCGTGGCGGTGCTTCTGGAGCTTTTCATGGTGCCGGAGGCGCTGTGGGGAACCAAAATGGTCGGCTCCAACATGATGATCTGCATGGGCTTCATCCCGTTGATCGGCCTCGGCCCGCTTGCCATTTTCCTGTGGATGCTGCGCTACGGGGCGCCGACACGGCCGATGCTTGCCGGCGCGGTGGCAGGCCTGCTAGCCGGCGGGCTGGCGGCAACCTTCTATGCCGCGCACTGCTTCGACGACTCGCCGCTTTTCGTCGCCACCTGGTACACGATAGCCATTGCAGCGCTCGCATTGCTCGGCGCGCTCGGCGGACGGTTTTTCGTGCGCTGGTAGCGTTCCGCCACGATCGCGAGCCCATGCACACCGATCCTTAATCATGCCGGCAATTGTTTGCCGGTTAGCGATGGCGCCGGCAGGCCGGACGCAACCTTTCCTTAAAATCGATCCGTCAAGGTTGATGTCTGACATGCGTTTGCGCACGGGGGTGGCACGTATCGTGATGTGGCGAGGATTGGCCAGCCGAAAATCTCTTGGGCATGCAGGGCTGGCGTTGCTCGTCGCCGGCCTGGGCGTGCTGGCGACCTCAATCCTGCTGTCGCGCCTGGATTTCGGCACCGAAGCCTTGAAGCTCTGTCTGCAGATCGCTGTGGCGGTGGCGGTGGGCGCGCTGTTCCTCGCCGCCCTGTCCATCCGCAGGATCAGCAGGGATCGCCAGCAGATCGCCGAGAGCGAGCTGCGCTTCCGCCGCGCCATGGAGGATTCGGCGATCGGTATCGTGGTTGTCGGTCTTGACGGGCGCATCCGCCAGACCAATCCGGCCTTCGCCGCCATGCTTGGCTACACAAGCGAAGAGATCGAGGCGCTGACTTTCTTCCAGATCACGCATCCCGACGATCTGCAGATCGGGCGGGAGACGATGGACGATCTGAAGGCGGGCACGGTCAATTCCTTCCATTTCGAGAAGCGCTATCTCAGGAAGGACGGAACGCCCGTCTGGGCCCATCTTGCCGGCTCGGTCATTCGCGATGAAAACAGCGGCCGTCCGCTCTATCTCGTCTCCCAAATCGAGAACATCGACGCGCGCAAGCAGGCCGAGGCGCGCATTGCCGAGGCGGAAACGCGTTGGAATTTCGCCCTGGCCGGCGCCGGCCAAGGGGTCTGGGACCTCGACATGCGCAAGGGCGGCACGACCTATTCCTCGACCTGGGTCAAGATGCTGGGCTATGCGGATGGCGAGCTGGATGGCGACACCGACCGCTGGCTGACGATGATCCATCCCGACGATGGCGAGATTGTCGCCGAAGCGGATCGCGCTCATCTCGAGGGCAAGACACCGTTCTTTGAGGCCGAGTTCAGGATGCGCCACAAGGATGGCCACTGGATGTGGATACTCGACCGCGGCAAGGCTATCGAACGCGACGAGGATGGACGGCTGATCAGGGCCATTGGCAGCCTGACCGACATCACCCGCCGCAAGGAGGCCGAAGAGCGCCTCACTGTGTCGGCGGCAATGCTTGCCGATGAAAAGGAGCGGCTGAGGGTGACGCTGCAATCGATCGGCGATGCCGTCATCTGCACCGATGCCGCAAACCGCATCACCTTCATGAACCCGGTCGCCGAAAAGCTGACCGGGATTGCCGGCGGCGAGGCCCTCGGCAAGATGCTTGGCCATGTCTACTGGGCGGTCGACGAGGAGACGGGGCACAGGATCGGCGTGACCCGGCCCGCGGTTGGCGTTCAGGCGCCGGCCGACCAGAACAGCCGCGCCGTCCTGATCCGGCGCGACGACACGCGCTGCAGCATCCGTCAGGTCGTGTCGCCGATCATCAACGAACGGAACGAATTCTGCGGGCTGGTCATCGTCTTCCAGGACTTTACCGATGCGCGCGCGCTGCAGCGCCAACTGGCGCACGCCGCGGCACACGATGCGCTGACCGGCCTTGCCAACCGCTCGAGCTTCATCCGAGCCATGGAGGAACTGGTCGGTCAGGCCCGCAAGGATGGCACCGCCGACACGAGGAAGTCGACCGGCGACACGACAGAGTCGGTCGGAGCCAGCGGGCACCAGTTCATGTTCATCGATCTCGATCACTTCAAACTGGTCAACGATACGGGTGGCCACGCGGCGGGAGACGCGCTGCTGAAGCGGGTTGCCGAGGCGGTTCGCGGCGTGCTTGGTCCAGACGACATCGTCGCTCGCCTCGGCGGCGACGAATTCGCTGTCATTCTGAAATCGGGTTCGGCAGCCGGCGCCAAGATCGCGGCGCGCTCCATCATCGATGCGATCGGCGGCCTGGATTTCACCTGGGACGGCCGTCCTCACGTGATCGGCGCCAGCATCGGATTGGCTGCGATCAATGCCAATTGCGGCGAGGTCGACGAGATCATCGCGAGAGCCGATGCGGCCTGCTATGCGGCCAAGGCGGCCGGCCGTGGCTGTGTCTCCGTGGCGCCCGACGCACAGATCGTGGATGGCCTGACAGAGCCGCTGGCAGCGGCCTCCTGATCGAGCCTGTCACCGCCGAAAGGCTTGTCCCTGATTTGCGCCGACGATGGGCTCAGCGCGTCGGAACGGGATGCTCGCCGCGATAGTCGTAGAAGCCGCGCCCGGTCTTGCGGCCGAGCCAGCCGGCCTCGACATATTTCACCAGCAGCGGGCAAGGGCGGTATTTCGAGTCCGACAGGCCATCATGCAGCACCTGCATGATGGACAGGCATGTATCGAGCCCGATGAAATCCGCCAGCTGCAGCGGCCCCATCGGATGGTTGGCGCCGAGCCGCATGGCGGTGTCGATGGCGTCGACCGAGCCGACACCCTCATAGAGCGTGTAGATCGCCTCGTTGATCATCGGCAGCAGGATGCGGTTGACGATGAAGGCCGGAAAATCCTCCGAGACCGTGATCGTCTTGTCGAGTTGCTTCACATAGGTCTTGGCTGCCTCGAAGGTCTGGTCCTCGGTGGCGATGCCGCGCACCAGCTCGACCAGCTTCATCAGCGGCACCGGGTTCATGAAATGTATGCCGATGAACCGCTCCGGCCGGTCGGTCTGCGCGGCAAGCCGCGTGATCGAGATCGACGAGGTGTTGGTCGCCAGGATGGCTTCGGGATTGAGCTGTGGGCAGAGCTGGGCGTAGATCTTGCGCTTGACCGTCTCGTCCTCGGTCGCCGCTTCGATCACCAGATCCGCGCCGGCAAGATCGGCCATCGCCGGGGCGGCCGAAATGCGGCCCATCGCGTCGTTGCGAACCTTTTCGTCGAGCTTGCCGGACCCCACCTGGCGGGCCATGTTGCCGCTGATGGTGGCGATGCCCTTCTCGATGCGGTCGGGCGATATATCGTAGATCAGCACCTTGTAGCCCGAAAGCGCGGAGACATGGGCGATGCCGCCGCCCATCTGGCCCGCGCCGATGATGCCGATCGTCTCGATCTTGCTCATTACACCGATCCCGTCCTGAGCCCTTCCGCTTGAACTGCGAAAGCGCTCCACCTTTTTATTTTACCGCAATTCCCTAGGGAAAGCGCTACGCGCTTTTCCCGGGAAAACCGCTGCGCACTTTTGCTGGAATTGCTTTTAGCCTTTGCGGCCTGCTTTTTGTGCGGTGCAAACTAAAAGGGCGGGGCGACTTCGTCTACCCCACCCTCACCATTTAATACGCTTTGGCAGAAAGCGTCAAAGCGCCTTTTGCAGCTCCGGCAGAATGACGAAGAGATCGCCGACGAGGCCGTAGTCGGCAACCTGGAAAATTGGCGCCTCCTCGTCCTTGTTGATGGCGACGATGACCTTCGAATCCTTCATGCCGGCGAGGTGCTGGATGGCACCGGAGATGCCCACCGCAATGTAGAGATCAGGGGCGACGACCTTGCCGGTCTGGCCGACCTGCCAGTCATTCGGCGCATAGCCGGCATCGACCGCGGCGCGGGAGGCGCCGACGGCGGCACCGAGCTTGTCGGCGACCGGCAGGATGACCTCCTGGAACTTCTCCGCCGAACCCAGCGCACGACCACCCGAGATGATGATCTTGGCCGAGGTCAGTTCCGGACGGTCGGTCTCGGAAAGCTTGTTCTCGACGAAGGTGGAGAGGCCGGGGTTGGCTGCTGCCTTGACAGCCTCGACCGCCGCCGAGCCGCCTTCGGGGGCTGCCTGGAAGGAGGCGGTGCGGACCGTGATCACCTTCTTGGCGTCGCTCGACTGCACCGTCTGGATGGCGTTGCCGGCATAGATCGGCCGCTTGAAGGTGTCGGGAGATACGACTTCGATGATCTCGGACACCTGCGCGACATCGAGGAGCGCAGCCACGCGCGGCGCGACATTCTTGCCCGACGAGGTCGCCGGCGCGATGATGGTGTCGTAAGCGCCCGCCAGCGACACAACCAGTGCTGCCGTCGGCTCGGCGAGGCGCTCGGCGAGTTCGTCGGCTTCGGCCAGCAGCACCTTGCTCACGCCCTTGAGCTTGGCGGCAGCGTCCGCTGCCGGCTTGGCGCCCTTGCCGGCAACCAGCACATGCACGTCCGAGCCGATCTGCAGGGCGGCCGACAGCGCCTTGGCGGTCTGGTCGGAAAGCGTTGCGTTGTCGTGTTCTGCGATGAGGAGAATAGCCATTTTTCTTGTTCCTTTCCCGATCGCTTACAGCACGCCGGCTTCGTTCTTGAGCTTGTCGACCAGCTCAGCGACGCTCTTGACCTTGACGCCTGCCTTGCGGCCACTCGGCTCCTCGGTCTTGATGACCTTCAACCGCGGCTTGACGTCGGCGCCGTAGTCGGCCGGGGTCTTTTCGTCGAGCTGCTTCTTCTTGGCCTTCATGATGTTGGGCAAGGAGGCATAGCGCGGCTGGTTGAGGCGAAGGTCGGCGGTGACGATCACCGGCATCTTCAGTTCCACGGTCTGCAGGCCGCCATCGACTTCGCGCGTCACCTTGGCCTTGTCGCCGTCGAGCACGATCTTGGAAGCGAAGGTGCCCTGCGCCCAGCCAAGCAGTGCCGCCAGCATCTGGCCGGTCTGGTTCGAGTCGTCGTCGATCGCCTGCTTGCCGAGAATGACGAGGCCGGGCTGCTCGGCGTCGACGACGCCCTTCAGCACCTTGGCGACGCCGAGCGGCTCTGTTTGTTCATCGGTCTTGACCAGGATGGCGCGGTCGGCGCCCATGGCGAGTGCGGTACGCAGTGTTTCCTGCGCCTGCTGCGGGCCGATTGAGACGACGATGATTTCTTCCGCCTTGCCGGCTTCCTTCAGCCGGATTGCTTCTTCCACCGCGATTTCGTCGAACGGGTTCATCGCCATCTTGACGTTGGCGAGCTCCACCGCCGAACCATCAGCCTTCACGCGAACTTTGACGTTCGCATCCACAACCCGCTTCACGGGTACAAGGATCTTCATTTGCCTGTCACCTCTTCACGCTAGTTGGGCGCGCTATAACAGCCTGCGCCCTTTCTGAGTTGTCGAAAGCCGACATTCCTGACTGAATTTTGGCCGGATGGAATTCTGGCCGGATGGAAATTCTGGTCTTTGCCCGCCTTAGGTTGCGGCGGTGACGTTTCCGTAGTTGGGGCAACCCTGCACGTCAATACGCTGCAAGCCGCTCAAATCGGTTCAGTCCGAACTGGAAGCGTTTCCTCGCCCCCAGCGCGGTGTCGCGGCGGGCGGGTCGGGGATCAGCGGTTCCGTGGCAACCGGCGGTTGGTCGGGAGCGGTGGGCGCGACGTCCTCGTCGGCGCCGGCAAACAGCGGCACGCCGCGGCTGCGCAAGACGAGCACCAGAACGGCGCCGGCAATGATGCCGCCGATATGGCAGGCCCACGAAATCTGGTCCTCGCCGCCGGCGGCAAACATCACCACCTGGAACAGCACCCACAAGATGAGCGGGATGAAGGCCGGAATCCGCAGCGGGATGCGGGCAAAGGCCAGCACCCAGACCTTCACCCTGGGATAAAGGATCAGATAGGCGACGACCACGCCGGCGATGGCGCCGGAGGCACCGATCAGCGGCACTTGCGAATCCCAGGCGACGAGGCCCTGGAAAGCGGCGCCGGCGATCGCGCACAACAGGTAGAAGATGAGGTAGCGGATGTGGCCGAGCGCATCCTCGACATTGTCGCCGAACACCCACAGGAACAGCATGTTGCCGCCGAGATGGAAGATGTCTGCATGCAGGAAGGAATAGGTGAGATAGCTCAGGCTTTCGGGGATGACGATGAAACGGGGATCGAGCTCGGCGGTGTCATGGACGACCGACGGGATGAAGCCGAGACCAAGCACGGCGGCATTGGAGAAACTCTCGCCGCCGAGCGCGGTGGCAAGGTAGACCAGGGCGTTGACCACGATCAGCCCGATGGTCACATATTGCAGGCGGATGTGGCGCAGCCTGTTGGTGTCGTAAAGCGGGATGAACATGCCCCAGGCCCTCTTCCGCTTTCGACGATCAGCGGTTCTTGCCGGGAACCCATAGCACGTCGGCGTTTCCGTTGTCATTGACCGCCCGGGCGGCGACAAACAGGAAATCCGAGACGCGGTTGATGTACTTCAGACCGTCGCGGTTGACGTGTTCGTCCGGGTCCTGGGCAAGGGCCACGATCAGCCTTTCGGCCCGCCGCGCCACGGTGCGGGCAAGGTGAAGTGCCGCCGCTGCCGGCGTGCCGCCATTGAGCACGAAGGATTTGAGCGGCTGAAGCTCCTTGTTGAGCAGGTCGATGTCCTTCTCGACCCGGTCGGTCTGCACGGCGACGATGCGAAGCGGCTCATAGCCGAGCGGCTTGCCGTCGTCGGGGACGGCGAGATCGGCGCCGAGGTCGAACAGATCGTTCTGGATGCGGGAAAGCATGGCATCGATCGCGGGATGGGTCGCGGCCGTGTGGACCCGGGCGATGCCGATGCAGGCATTGGCCTCGTCGACCGTGCCGTAAGCGTCTACCCGCAGATCGGATTTCAGCCGCCTCTCGCCGGTGCCGAGACCCGTGGTGCCATCATCGCCGGTGCGGGTGTAGATCTTGTTGAGCTTGACCATTTCGCCTCCCCGGCCGCCGGCATCCTCACTTGCGGGTGAAATACACCGCCAGCAGGATCAGCACCAGCGCCACGGCCTGCAGCATGACGCGCGCCTGCATCAGCTTGTTCGAGGTGACGCCGGAACCGCCGCGCATCATGTTGATGAGGCCGCGAACAAGCACGACCGCAACGGCGACCATGACCAGAATGGCGAGAATGTTGAAGACGGTTGCCATTGTTTCGTTCCAGTTGTTTGGCGTTCAGGCGCGTTTGGCCATCAGGCGGTAGAGCATCGATGCCGGCAGGATGCGTTTGAGCACCGCACCGATCCTGGCCGGCACTGTTACCACATAGTGCGGGCGCGGGCGCCGCGACAGAAGTGCATGGCGCAGCGCCGCATGAACGACTTCCGGCCCTGGCTTCAAGGCCGATTGGCTGCCGCCGGCCCGCAACCGCTCGAGTTGCGCCGCATAGTCCACGCGGTGCACGGAATCTTCGTGGTCGATGTTGCTGAGAAACCAAATGAGGCCATTGCTGGCGATCTTCGACTTCACCGGCCCCGGCTCGATCAGCGAAACGTGGACGCCGCTGCCGGCCAGTTCCTGGCGCTGGCAGAGCATCAAGGCCTCCAGTGCATGCTTCGACGCGGAATAGGCGCCGCGGAAGCGCACCGGGACGAGGCCAAGGATCGACGAGCAGTGGACGATGCGGCCCTGACCCTGGCGGCGCATCACCGGCACCAGCCGGCGGGTCAAATCATGCCAGCCGAAGAAATTCGCCTCGAACTGCTGCTTGAGCGCCGCAACGGGCAGATCCTCGACGGCGCCCGGCTGCGCATAGGCGCCGTTGTTGAACAGGGCGTCGAGCCGGCCGCCGGTGCGGTCGAGCACCGCCGCCACCAGCGCGGCGATGGAGTCCGGCTCGCAATAATCGAGATAGAAGGCCTCGATGCCGTCGGCTTCGAGTGCGGCGATGTCCTGCGGCTTGCGCGCCGTTGCGAACACCCGCCAGCCTTCCGCCTTCAACGCGCGGGCGCAGTACGCGCCTATTCCCGAAGACGCACCGGTGATGATAATCGAGCGCAACTTCTGCGCCGGACTGTTCGTGGTTTCGCCAAGGGTTGCCATTTGCCGCAATCCCTTCCCATATTCCCGGCGTGGAGACAATTGGAGGGCGCGGTTCTTGTTGCGGAAGATCGTAGCCCTCAAGCGGGTTCTCTACGACGCGCTTGGCCATTTCAACACCGATGACGGCTGGGCCATGGCCAGCCATCTGGCGATCACATCGCTGATGGCGCTGTTCCCGTTCCTGATCTTCGCGACGACGCTGGCGAGCTTCCTGGGCGCGCAGGCGTTCTCCGACACGGCCGTGCATCTGGTCTTCGACACCTGGCCCGAACAGATCGCCAAGCCGATCGCGCGCGAAGTGCTCAATGTGCTGACCGTCAGGCGCACCGACCTCTTGACCTATGGTGTGGTGCTTGCGGCCTATTTTGCGTCGAACGGCATCGAGGCGCTGCGCACGTCGCTCAACCGAGCCTATCGCGTTTCGGAAACGCGCGGCATCATCTACCGCCGGGTGCAGAGCATCATCTTCGTTCTCATCGCCACGGCCGGTTTCCTGGCGATCAGCGTGCTCCTGGTGTTCGCGCCGCTGCTGGCGCGGCTCGCCGAAGCCCATATCGACTGGATCAAGCCCTATATGGGCACCATCACCCTGTGGCGTTACGTCATCGCCTCAGCGGTCATCGTCGGCGGATTGTTTGCCGTGCATTTCTGGCTGCCGGCGGGCAAGCGCCGCTTCGTCTCGCTGGTGCCGGGCATCGTCTTCACGCTGGCGGCATGGCTTATCGGCTCGACCATCTTCGCCACCTATCTCGACCACTTCTCGTCCTATGTGACGACCTATGCCGGCCTGGCCTCGATCATGATCGCCGTGGTCTTCCTCTACATGGTCTCGGCGATCTTCATCCTCGGCGGCGAGCTCAACGCCGCGATCAGTCGCTATCTGGAGGCGCGTGCGCGGGTGGGATGACAGGCCGAATTAGAAGAATTGAAGAATTGAAGAATTGAAGAAGAAGCACTCAGCGCCAGATGGCCCCATTTTCCTCACTTCCTCACTTCCTCACTTCCTCACTTCCTCACTTCCCCAATTCCCTTGGCCTGCCGAGCCGTTGCCAGGCCAACGCCGAAGGTCGTGATCGCCATGCCGACGATCTGCAGCGCGTTGAGCTGCTCGTCGAAGAGTGCCCAGGCGATGACCGCCGTCACCGCCGGCACCAGGTAGAACAGCGACGCCACCTTCGACATCTCGCCGTCGCGGATCATCACCATCAGCAGGAAAATGGCGCCGAGCGACAGCACCAGCACCAGCCAGGCCATGGCGAAGATCAGTTCGCCATTGATGATGACCGTGTGGGTTTCGAAGGCGAGCGAGGCGAGGAGCATCAGCGAACCACCGCCGACATATTGCCACATGGTCGCCGCGACGAGGTCGCCGCCGGAGGCGAAGCGCTTCTGCCAGATGGTGCCGGCGCTCATGCCGAGCACCGAGACCAGCGAGGCGGTCAGTGTCGCCGCGGTCACGCCGCCGCCGAGCGCGCCGAGCTTCGGCCACAGCACGATGACGATGCCGATGAGGCCGATGCCAAGGCCAAGCCAGTGGCGCGGCAGGATCGCCTCGCCGAGAAACTTACCGGCAAGCACCGCCGTGATCAGCGGCTGCAGGCCGACGATGAGGGCCGAAAATCCGGCCGGCATGCCCCTGTGGATGGCCCAGAACACGGCGCCGAGATAGACGCCGTGCATCAGGATGCCGGCGCCGGTGGCATGCAGCGCCTCCTCGCGGGTGGCTCTCTTCGAGCCAAGCACAAGCATCAGGACGGCCAGCAGGATGGCGGCGATGACGAACCGCGCGGCGAGGAAGGTGAACGGCTCCGCCCACGGCATGGCGTAGCGCGCGCCGATAAAGCCGGTCGCCCACAGGACGACGAAGGTGGCGGGGATGAACCGCTTGATGCTGTGCATGTTCCGGAGACCGCCGTGTTGGGGGGAGTTGACCGTGGCGCTGCTCTAATGCGCTTCAACCCGACGCGCAAAGCGAAACCATTGATCCATACATCACTGAAATTCAACGGCCGGCGCATTTGGCAGGTGGTTTGTCTGATCTCGCGGGCTCAAAACCCGACCATCCGCCTGATGTCGTCAGGCGATGCGCCGGCATGGCGCAAGGCGGCAAGGCTGGTGTCGCCGAGGCTTTTGGACAGTTTTCGTCCGTCCGTCCCGAGGATCAGACGATGATGGAAATAGGCCGGTTGCGGCAGTCCGAGGAGTTGCTGCAGCAGGCGCTGGACGCCGGTGGCGGAAAACAGATCCTGCCCGCGCACGACATGGCTGACGCCTTGCAGCGCATCGTCCAAGACGACCGCGAGGTGGTAGCTGGTTGGGATGTCGCGGCGCGCCACGATCACGTCGCCCCAGTCTCGCGGGCGAGCTTCGACGGAACGCGTCGCGGAAAGGCTGTTATCGACGAACTCGACCCATGACAAATCCTTGCCGACACGCGCCATGGCGGCATCGACATCCAGCCGCCAGGCGAAGGGTGCATTCTCGGCTATCCGCCGCTGGCGTTCCTTGACCGGCAGCGCCTTGTCGGCGGCGGGATAGAGCGGCACGCCATCGGGATCGCGCGGCCAATCGCGCCCACGCTTTTCGCTGTCGGTGATGAAGGCGCGGATCTCGCCACGGCTCATGAAGGCGGGGTAGACGAATTCGTCCGCGATCAACCGCTCGAGCACCGCCTGGTATTCGGCGAAATGCTCGGACTGGCGCCGCACCGGCTCTTCCCAGCCAAGCCCCAGCCATTTGAGGTCGGCAAGCACGCCGGCCTCGAATTGGGGCGTGCAGCGCGTCGTGTCGATATCCTCGATGCGCAGCAGCAGGCGTCCGTCCGCCCGTGCCGCCAGCTTCTGGTTGAGCAGCGCCGAATAGGCGTGGCCGAGATGCAGGTCGCCGTTGGGGCTGGGCGCGAAGCGGAATGTCAGGAGTGTCATCTCTCAGGCGGCAATCGTGTTTTGCGGCGCTTCGCCAATTGCTACCCTGTCGACGGTCGAGGAACAAGAAAGCATGCAGCGTATCGTGACATCAGACGACATTGCCCGGGGGCTCGATGCGCTTTGCGTGATCGACCCGCGCCTCGAAAAGGTGCGCGGCATGGCCGGCGAGGTGCCGCTGCGGCTGTCCGAGCCGGGGTTTCGAAGCCTGGCGTCGATCGTCGTCTCGCAGCAAGTGTCCCGCGCCAGTGCCGATGCGATCTTCGGCCGGCTGACCAAGCTCGTCGATCCGCTGACGCCGCAAGCGATCCTGGCCGCCGGCGAGGACATGTTTCGCGAGGCCGGCCTGTCGCGGCCCAAGCAGCGCGGCCTGATCGCAATTGCCCAGGCCGTGGTCGATGGCCTCGACCTTCATCACCTCTGTTCGCTCGATGCCCAGGAGGCGATCACGACGATGACGGCGGTGTCCGGCATCGGCCCATGGACGGCGGAAGTGTATCTCTTATTCGCCGCCGGGCATCCCGACATCTTCCCCGCGCGCGACGTCGCGCTGCAGAGCGCGGTCGGCCACGCGCTCGGCATCGAGCCGCGTCCGCCGGAGAAAACCCTGATCGCACTGGCCGAATCATGGAGCCCGTGGCGAGGTGTCGCATCGCGGCTTTTCTGGTCCTATTATCGTGAAACCAGAGGGCGGGACGCCGCGCCGCCGGCCTGAATCCGCAAAAAATCATAAAAATCACGCATTTTTGGCGCTTCAGCGACGCGACAATCCGCTTCACATCCCTGTCATGTCGGGCTTACAGTATCCGCGCCGTTCGGGTCTGGAACCAAGGAGGTGAACACGTGACGGTTGCCGTATCTCCGGATGGGCTTCCAGCACTGGTGCTGAATGCGGATTACCGTCCGCTCAGCTATTACCCCTTGTCGCTCTGGTCGTGGCAGGATGCGATCAAGGCGGTGTTCCTCGACCGGGTGAACATCGTCGCCGAATACGAGCACGCCGTCTCCTCGCCGACCTTCTCGATGAAGCTGCCGAGCGTGGTCAGCCTGAAGGCCTATGTGAAGCCCTCCAGGCACCCGGCCTTCACCCGCTTCAACGTCTTCCTGCGCGATCGCTTCCAGTGCCAGTATTGCGGCACGCCGGAGGATCTGACCTTCGATCACGTCATCCCCCGCCATCGCGGCGGCGCGACGACATGGGAGAATGTCGTTGCCGCCTGTTCGCCCTGCAATTTGAGGAAGGGCGGCATGATGCCGGCGCATGCCAAGATGTGGCCGCTGCAGAAGCCTTTCCAGCCGACGGTGCACGATCTGCACAACAATGGCCGCCTGTTCCCGCCCAACCATCTGCATGAGAGCTGGATGGATTATCTCTACTGGGATGTCGAACTGGAGCCTTGAGATCGTTCGAGAATTCGGGCGGCTGGCCGTCTGGAGCGATTCACATGCCTACCACTCCCCGGTATCGGGCCAGCACGGTGGCGCTCACCTATCAGCGGCTTCGCGCTTAAGGACCGGCTTCCCCCACTCCGTCTCTGCTTCGCAGAGCCACCTCTCCCCCTCCGGAGGGAGAGGAAGGGAGCCCAGCGTAAGGCGCGCTGGCTCAATAGGCTCGCGCCTTTCCTCTACCCCGTCGATCGGGGGAGAGGTGGCTCGGCGAAGCCGAGACGGAGTGGGGGTCGATCTTGCTCGGACGTCGAACGCCGCGCCATCCGACTCAGCCTGGCGAATTTTTGCTCGAACTCTGCGTCGCGCCGTTCAATCGAATTGGCTTAGTCGCGGGTGAGGGCGCCGCGGAAGGCTACGGCGGCGAGGATCAGGCTGGCGATGGCGTTCCAGCCGGCCAGCGACAGGCCGAGGATGCGCAAGGCGGCCTTGTCGCAGGACGGCGGCACGAATTTGTCGAGCGCGTCGAGCACGCCCTTGCCGCCGGTGTCGACCGGTCCGGCGCCCGCCGTGCAATCGGTCGGGCCGGCCCACCACTGCCATTCGACGCCGGAGTGGTAGACGCCGAGATAGAGGCCGTAGAGCATCAGGATGCCGCCGACGGCCAGCAGGCCGCGCGTCAGCCAGCTGGGTGCGTGCAGCATCGACGCAATCACCGCCAGCACCATCAGCGGCACGCCGATATAGTAGGGCGTGCGCTGTTCGAGGCAGAGGTGGCAGGGGATGTAGCCGCCGAGATACTGGAAGCCGAGCGCCGAACCAACGGTGGCGGCCATGGCAACGGCGAGGAACAAGGCGGTTAGCGTGCGCTGGCGTCCGGTGTCGGCATTCATGGTCGCTGTCATTTCAATCGGTCCGTCCGGCTCGCAATGGTTCTGTTCAGAACGCGTATTTGACCAGGATATAGAGCAAAATCAGGGCAGCCGCGCCGGCGCCGGCGATGAGGCCGAGGCGCTTTTCGATGAATTCGCGGATCGGTTCGCCATAATGGCGCAGCAGCCAGGCGAGCAGCAGGAAACGGCCACCGCGGGCCACGATCGCCAGCACCACGAACAACAGCAAATTGACGCCGATGACGCCGGACAGGATCGTCACCACCTTGATCGGCGGCAGGTGGGCAGCGCCCGACGTGATCAGCATCAGGACGATGAAGCCTACACCTGCCCCCGCGCGCAGCTGCTCGAACTCGTCGTACTTGCCGTAGAATTCGAGGATCGGCCTCGCCACCGCGTCATAGGCGTAGTGGCCGATGAACCAGCCGGCGATGCCGCCCAGCACCGAGGCGACGGTGGCGATCAATGCATAGCGGTAGGCGCGGTCCGGCCGCGACAGCGCCATCGGCAGATAGAGCACGTCGGCCGGCACCAGGAACACCGAGCTCTCGACGAAAGCGATGAAGGCCAGCCACCATTCGGCGGATTTGCGGGCCGCCAGCGACAAGGTCCAGTCGTAAAGTCCGCGAAGCATCGGCACTCCTAATGCGTGTCGTTCCATTGCGCAGGCAGGTTGGGGTGTAACGGCATGCACCGAACAAAGACCCAGAGCACGCCATCCGTCCCCGCAGACGTGCCGCGCTTTTGATGCGCCGCCTGTCTAGAAAGATTTTCCGCGCTGCACAATGGCAGCCCCGTCACGAAATCGAAAGGCGCAGTTTGGTCGCATCTTGGAGGCACTGGAGAATTGGCCAGTTGACGAACAGCCCTCCAACCGTATAGTCCCGCGCCATCCAGGCCGCCCGGCCTGAGCCCCTATGGCGGAATTGGTAGACGCGCTCGACTCAAAATCGAGTTCCGCAAGGAGTGCTGGTTCGATTCCGGCTAGGGGCACCACCCTTCACTCTTCGAGCTGTGGGTGGCAAATCCCGAACGCGATCAAGACGCCTTGCGCGTCGCGGTGGGATCGCCGTCATTGGCCGCGCCAAGCTCGCCAGCCGCCAGCAATTCGTCGAATGCCCGTTCGAGATCGTCACCGGCTGCTGGTTCGCTGGGCCGATCCTGGCGTGTCAGCGTTTCCAGCCTGTGGTGAAGCTGGCGGTTCTCGTCGCGGCAACGGGCATGCGCGAGTTCGTCGGTCATGTCGCGCAAGCGGAGATCGGCGAGTTGAACCTTCACCGCGCCATAGTCTCGGCGCGCCGCGTCGCGCTCCTGGCGCAACGTCGCAATCTCGGTTTCCGAGGTTTGGCGCCGATGCTCGGCCACGTCCTCGGCGCGCTGCCCCACGCTCGGCGTTGCGCGGACCACGCTTTGATCGGCGGCGCTGCGCTGGAGCGAGCGCAACCTCTTTTCAAGTTCGGCGGCCCGTACCTGCGCGGTGGCGGCGCAATCGCCGAGAACGCCGCGCTGATGCTCGACCGTGGACAGCCGCACCTGCAGGTCCTGCTGCACCAGCATCTGCGCAGACAGTTTGCCGGTCAGTCCTTCGTTGTGGAGCTGGTAATCCGCGATCTTTGAACGAAGCAGCATGGCGGCCTGTTGCAAGCTGGCGAGCCGCGATGCAACGTCCTCACGCGCCTGCTCGGCGGCTTGCCTGGCGATGATCTCGTCGCGAAGTTGCCCCGACACGCGCGCCAGGTTCCGGCCCAGACGCTCGACCTCGACATTCGCTTCGAGGAACCGCGTTGCGCGCTGGCCGGCATGCCTGTCCGCTTGCGCAATGGTCTGCCATGCCTTGTTGAGTTGGACCTCCAGGTCGGCGATTGTCTTACTCGCGATCGATAGTTCGCGCGATTTTCGCCCAAGCTCTTTCGAGGTGCGATCCTGCAAGCGCTGCAGCTTCGCCACCTCTTCCTGCAATTCCCATTTGTCGGTATCGGGAGCGTCGGCATCGTGGTCAACCAACGACCACGCCAAGTCGTCATCGGCACGTGGATCCAGCCTATCGTTGGACAAGAGCGAGGAGCCGCGCATGGCGCGGGCCTGGCTCGAGCCCGTCCGGGCCGAAGTCGAGCCGAGGGAGGCGGCCAGCGTGTCTGACTGGGCCAATCCGGTCACGGGCTCCTCTTCGAAGAGAGGCAAAGCTTGATGCGTTGCGGCTCGAATGCTTCGAATCAGTTCTTCGAAGTCTTCGTCGGCCCTTCGGACAACGGCGCTGTCCTCCGCACTGATGTGCCGGGCGCCGTTGGCCTCATGATTCAGCGACATTTCTCTCTCATCGCTACCGAATCACTAGATTATCGTGAATTAAGAACAAGAATGCGAGTAGGTCTTATCAGCTTTCACTGGAAATTTCTGCGAGAAATCTCGTTTTTTATAAGCAGAGATCAATATTCGCGTTTGCCTGCTGGCAACCGAAGTAAATTCCCGGTCACCCACCCGTCAAATATTGCAGCGAAGATGTGCCATTCTCCAGAACCGCACCCTGCCTTTTCTCACCGCCGTCCCAGCAAGCTCTTCATGCGGTTGCGCAGCAGGCGGGCCATGTTGCGGGTCTCGCGGTAGAGGTGCAGTTGCGAGGCCGCCTGGCGGGTGAGGCGGTCGGCGTCCGGCGCCAGGCCAATCACCAGGGTGCCCATCGGCTTGCGCTCGGCCCATAGCCGGCTCATCACCGGATGGTCGGGCACCGCGCAGGAATCGGTCATCATGATGTTGGGATCGTCGAGATGCTGCCTGGTCACCTCGATCATGAGCAGCGTGCCGGGCGAATAGCTGGCCAGCGTCTCGTCATAGGCCGTCTTCCAGGTGTAGGCGATGCCGGCTTCGACGAAGACGATCAGGCAGGCGATGGTGCGGCCGTCGAGCGTCAGCGAGTGGATGCGGCACATGTCCTGTTCGGCCAGCCGGTGCACGGCTTCGCGGGCGAAGGCGGCGCGGAAGCGGTCGATGGCCATGGCGGTGCGTTCGCGGCCTTTCCAGCCGGCCGCTTCCAGCGACAGGAAGCCTTCGATGGCATGGCGGATGTCTTCGGGGCCGCGCGCCACGACATGCTCAAGCTTGCCAAGGTCGCCAAGGCGCCGCTTCAGGCGGCGGAACTCGCGATAATGGTGCGAGCGCAGCGAGGCCTTCAGATAATCGTCTCCATCGAGCTCGCTCTCCAGCGCCGGGCGCTGGCTCTGGCCGGTGGTGACCAGCGTCAGGCCGCGCGCCTCGGCCACGGTGGCAAGCAGGCTCGCCACCGGGCCATCGAGCCGGATGTCGGGCAGGACGAACACTTTCGGCAGCTTGAGATGCGGGCGCGACAGCATCGCAAAGAAGTCCTCGACGACGCCGACCGGGTCGTCGCGGTCGACCAGCGGCGTGCCGAGCGGACCGAACGGGCTCGACCATGTGCGCATGACCGGAACGCCGAGCGGCACCACCGGCCGCTCCACCGAGAACGGCACCAGAAGGCGCAGCCGGTTGCGGTATTCGTCGCCGTCGCGGATGACCGCCAGCCGCACCTCGCGATCCTCCAGCCGCGGCATGGCGGGCGCCAGGAAGCGCGGGTTGAAGAACACGTTGGGTTCGACCGTGCGGGCGCAGAGATAATCCAGCTCCTCCACCAGGTCGAAACCTGCCGATGCCGGGTAGATGGCGAGCTTGCGCTCGGGCCGGTTGTTGGCGAGGATCTCGATATGGGCGGGGTCGGCGTCGCGGGTCAGCCCGGCAAGGCCGGACACCATGGCGCCGGCGGTGCCGCCGCTGGTTTCCTCAAGCAACGGGATGGCAGCCATCACGCGGCTCCTTTGGCAGGCACGAAGATGAGCATGACGATGCCGAGCTTGCGCCACACCGTGAAGGAGAGCGCGCCGGCTTCGAAGATCATGGCAAAGGCGGTGGCCATCGCCGCGCCCCACAGGCCGAACATCGGGATGAGCACCACATTGAGGGCGATGTTGAAGGCCAGCGTCATGGCATAGACAGCGGCGCAGATGTTCTGGTTGCCGCTCATCGTCAGCAGGCTTTCGCAGGGGCCGACGGCGGCCCGCGCCACGACGCCGAAGACGAGCAGAAACAGCAGCGGATAGCCTGATGTGAATTCAGGGCCGAACAGCACCAGCATCGGCTCGCCGAGCGCCAGCACCAGCAGCGCCATCAACAGCGATGGCCAGAACGTCCACGACACCGTCTCGCGGGCAAAGGCGGCAAGCCTTTGCGGGTCGCCATGGGTGAACTGGGCGTAGCGCTGGGCAACGCCGGCCTTGACGGCGAAGTAGACGAAATGCACCAGCGCCAGCGTCTTCACGGTGGCGAAATAAACGGCGACGTCGTTGGGGTCCATATAGGCGCCGACCATCAGCACATCGGCATTGGTGAGCAGGAAGAAGAAGCTTTCGACCAGGAAGATCGGCAGCGAGACGATGAACCATTGCGCGAAATGCACCTTCATCGGCCCTGCCGGGATCTGCCTTTCCATGCGCTGGGTGACACCGACGAGTTGTCCCAGCGTGGTGGCGTAGGTGGCGGCGATCGAGGCGAAGATGGCGGTCCTGGCATCGGGTGCGTAGCCCACGAACAGCATCAGCGCCATGAACAGCAGGATCAGCACGGGCCGCACGAGATAGGTCGGCGACAGGGCAAACAACGCCCAGCTGTTGGCGCGTGCCAGGCCCGACAGAAGGTCGGACATGGCGATCATCGGCAGGCAGATGACGCCGAGGATGAACGGGATCACATAGTAGTTTTCGATCCACGGCGCCGCCAGCCAAACGCCGAGCGCGCCGAGCCCGGCGATGAGCGTGGAGGCGATCAGCACGAACAGACGGCTGGCCAGCACGATGCCGCGCAGTTCGTCCATCAGGCCGCGCTCGCGGTATTCGGGAATGAAGCGGATGACCGATGTGTGGAAGCCGAGGCAGGCGAGGTTGCCGACGATGACCATCGTCACCCAGACGAGGACGAAAATGCCGTATTCGAACGAGCCCATCCAGCGCGCCATCAGCACCTGGCTGATGAAGGCGATGACGGCGCTGACGATGCGGATGGAGAAGGCGATGACCGACATGCGGCCGGCCTCGCCGCGCTCGTCGGCGGTGAACAGCACGGCGTCGATGCGGCCAAGCAACGGCTCCATGCGCAGCGCCAAACGCTGCGGCAAGAACCGCCCGGCTGTCGTGGCCGCGGAAAAGCGCACCCCGATTTCTCTCCGTTTTCCGCCTCTTTTCACGCTTTGGTGTAGCGGAGACACATTAAGAAACGGTTGGGTGAGCTTCCCCTTCTCCCCGTCACTATACGGGGAGAAGGTGCCGGCAGGCGGATGAGGGGCGGCGCCGGCATTGGGAGATTTTGTGCCACGCTCACCAGCGGCGCGTGGCAAGATAAACGCAAGTACGAGGCCACAAAGAGCATTCGAGCACTTTCCCGAAAGCGCGAAACCCGCTCTAATGCGCGCGCTTTGGGGGAAACATGTCGCAACTTCTAATTCAGCAGTATCTCAACGAAATCGACAGACTAAGGAAGTTCTCGGGATCAGTTACCGAGGGTGTGATCTCGGAAGCCTTCAAGGATTTGTTGAAAGCTTGGTCGCGGCAGAACAATCTGCATTTTATTAGCCAGTACGAATTTCTATCTCCGCAGAAGAACCGCATCCGTCCCGATGGAACGATCCTGCATGATCTCCGCGTGCCGCTTGGCTACTGGGAAGCCAAGGACACTGAGGATGATCTCGATGACGAAATCCGAAAGAAGCTGGCGAAAGGCTATCCTCAAGACAACATCATCTTCGAGAATTCGGGCACGGCGGTCCTGATTCAGAATCGGCAGGAAGTGTTTCGCTGTTCGATGACGGACACCGAAAAACTGCTGAAGCTGGTTTCGCTGTTCTTCAAGTATGAGCGCGAGGAAATCCGCGACTTCCGCAAGGCGGTCGAACAGTTCAAGCACGACATTCCGGCTGTATTGACAGCACTTCGCGAACGTATTGACGCCGCCTATGACAAAAATCCAGATTTCCGCACGGCGGCTGACAAGTTCCTCCAGCATGCCAAGGACACGATCAACCCGTCGGTCGGCGAAGCCGATGTGCGGGAGATGCTGATCCAGCATATCCTGACAGAGGAAATTTTTGCTCACGTCTTCGATAACAGTGACTTCCATCACGAGAACAACATCGCCAAAGAGCTATATGCGCTGGAGGCGAAATTCTTCACTGGCCAGGTGAAACGCGAAACACTCAAGGGCTTGGAGACCTACTACGCGACGATCCGTGCGAATGCGGCGCTGATTTCAAGCCATCAGGAAAAGCAGCAATTCCTGAAACTGATCTACGAGAACTTCTATAAGGTCTATGACAAGAAGAAGGCCGACAGGCTGGGTGTTGTCTACACGCCGAACGAGATCGTGAAGTTCATGATTGAGGGCGCTGACTGGCTGACACAGAAGCATTTTGGCAGACAGCTTATTGACGAGCACGTCGAGATCCTCGACCCGGCGACCGGTACAGGTACCTTCATTTGCGAGTTGTTGGAGCATTTTCGCGGCCAGCCACGAAAGTTGGCGCACAAATACAAGAACGAATTGCACGCCAACGAGGTGGCAATCCTGCCCTACTATGTGGCGAACCTGAACATCGAGGCGACCTACGCCGCGATCTCGGGCCAATTCGCGGAGTTCCCTAACCTCTGCTTTGTCGACACGCTGGACAATGTGGCCGGGCTTGGCATCAAGGCCGGCTATCAACACGACATGTTTGCCGGGCTTTCGGACGAGAACGTCGCGCGTGTGAAACGGCAGAATGCGCGGAAAATTTCCGTCGTCATCGGCAATCCGCCTTACAACGCGTGGCAGGAAGGCTTCAACAGCCGCAATCCAAACCGCCCCTATCGCCGGATCGATGAGCGCATCAAGGAAACTTACATCCGAAAAGGCACGGCGCAGAACAAGAACTCGGTCTATGACATGTATACTAGGTTCTTCCGCTGGGCGTCGGATCGGTTGCATGACGACGGTGTGCTGGCGCTGATCACCAACCGCAACTTCATCGAAAAGGCGGCCTTCGACGGATTTCGACGGTCCGTCGTGGAGGAGTTTAACGAAGTCTACCTTGTCGATCTCGGTGGCGATGTCCGCGCCAATCCGAAGCTGTCGGGGACCAAGAACAACGTCTTCGGCATCCAGACCGGCGTGACGATCTCGCTTCTGGTAAAACGCCACAAGCAGAAGGGCTGCAAGATTTTCTATGCGCGGCGACCGGAATTCGATACCGCAGATGAGAAGCTTAGCTTTCTGTCGAACGCGCGCCTTTCGACTATGTCGATGGAGCGCATTGAGCCAGACAAGAAGGCAGTTTGGATCGATCAGTCAAGTGGTGACTGGGACGAATTCATCCCGACCGTTAGTAAGAATGTGAAGAGCGGTAAGCGTGGTGCCGGCGATGGGGCTATTTTCCGTGTTTTCACAAACGGTATTCAAACTAAGAAAGACGAATGGCTGTACGCGCACAGCGACGCTGAGTTGCTGACAAAGACCAATTGGTTTGTCCGCCAGATTGAAAGGATACGTTCAGGTGCCGCTGACTACGACGAACTAAAGTGGGATCGCGAAATCGAGCGTCGATTCAAGTCAGAGGGTTTAAGATCGATTGACCTAGAAAACGTTCAGGACGCCAGTTTTCGGCCATTCGTTCGAAAATCACTCCTCTACAGCGCTGACCTCATTAGTATTTTGTTCAAGTCATCGGCCCTCAAGCCCTTCAGTTTGGCGCGCGGAGTGAGACCTCCTCTAATCGCGTTCCACGGAATGCAGGCCAATCAGCCCTTCTCTGCTCTTGCTGTATTGGCGCCATTCGATATTTGCCTATTGAAGACCGGCAATGGAAGTAGTTTCGGTATGCCCCGCTACCGCTACAGCGCCTCCGGCGAGTGCGTCGATAACATCACCGACTGGGCGCTGAGGGAATTCCGGAAGGCGTATGGTAAGGACGGAGGGGGCGTGCCCCCTGAGGGGCGCAAGATCATCGCTCTCTCCAAGGACGACATATTCCACTACGTCTACGGCGTGCTGCATGATCCGGTGTATCAGGAAAAGTATGTGCTGAATCTGAAGCGCGAGTTTCCGCGCGTCCCGTTCTATCCTGATTTCTGGCGATGGGCCGAGTGGGGCAAGAAGTTGATGGAGTTGCATATAGACTACGAGACGGTCGAGCCGTGGCCGCTGGAGCGGCTGGACACGTCGGATGAGAAGGCACGTGCGGCGGGCGTTGCGCCTAAGGCGCTGCTCAAGGCCGACCGTGACAGCGGCATCATTCGTCTCGACAGTGAGACGCAGCTTTCCAGCGTTCCGAAGGAGGCGTGGCATTATCGGCTCGGCAACCGCTCGGCGCTGGACTGGGTTCTAGACCAATACAAGGAAAAGACGCCGAAAGACCCAACCATCCGCGAGAAGTTCAACACATATCGTTTCTCTGATTACAAGGAGAAGGTGGTCGACCTGCTGATGCGGGTAACGCGCGTGAGCGTCGAAACGGTGGCAATCACCGAAGCGATGAAGGGTGCAAAACGATGACGGTCAAGTCCCCAACGCTTGCCCATCCGCCGGTCGAAGTCAGCGCCCTCGACTTCTATCAAGCTATATCGAAGTTGCCGCAAATGCGGCGTGCACCTGTTGGCGCTAAGGGCAGCATCCCGAAGGATACGATCCTCTCGCCTGCTGCCGGCGGCATTATGGTTGAGACACCGATTATGGGCTCTCTGGTGAATTCATCGCCGGCGTGGCGCGTCAAGGTATCGGCCGATGCGCGCAAGTTGCTTGATCTATGCGAAAGATACAAAAAGCTTGGCGCTTACAAAGAACCAAAATCGGTGTTTTTGGTGAGCGTGGCTGACGGCGAACTACGGGTAAAGTTCAAGACCACGACGATCGGGATACCGACCCTTTAAACGCAGGCGGGACAGCGCCCCCCTCTGGCCTGCCGGCCATCTCCCCCACGGGTGGGGAGATCGGCTAATCGCGACCGTCAGCGCCGCCCCTCATCCGCCTTCCGGCACCTTCTCCCCGTATAGTGACGGGGAGAAGGGAAGCGTCCCTTACGCAAACGCCCCATGGCAGTGCTTATACTTCTTCCCCGAACCACACGGGCAGGCCTCGTTGCGGCCGACCTTGCCCCAGGTGGCCTGGTTGTTTGGATCTCGGTCTTCGGGAGCGACGATGGCGGTTGTCTCCGGGCGGACCAGGAGGGCGGTCTCGCCGCCTTCGAAGTCGTTCTCGCCGGTTGTGCCGTCAATATGCGTGCCGAACATGTCGGGGGCTTCCGGGGGCGGTGCTTCAGCGGCCTGGCGGACCAGTTCGACGCGCATCAGCTGCGCGGTGACGGCCTGGCGCAGATTGCCCAGCATGGCCTGGAACAACTCGAACGCCTCGCCCTTGTATTCCTGCAGCGGATCGCGCTGGGCGTAGCCGCGGAAGCCGACGACCGAACGCAGATGGTCGAGATTGACGATGTGCTCGCGCCACAGATGGTCGAGCGTCTGCAGCACCACCGAGCGTTCGACGTAATTCATCACCTCGGGGCCAAAACGCTCGGCGCGCTCCTTGGCGGCGGCTTCGGCGGCCTGCGCGATGCGCTCGCGGATGTCGTCCTCGGCGATGCCCTCTTCCTTGGCCCAGTCCTCGACCGGCAGGTCGAGGTTCAGGAACTCGGCGATCTCGGCCTTCAGCCCGGCAACGTTCCACTGCTCGGCATAGGCATTTTCGGGAATGGCCTTGGCGACGATCTCGTCGATGACGCCTTCGCGCATCTCGGCGATCGTTTCGGAGAGGCCCTCGCCGTCCATCAGCTCGATGCGCTGCTCGAACACCACCTTGCGCTGGTCGTTGGAGACGTCATCATATTTCAAAAGGTTCTTGCGGATGTCGAAGTTGCGCGCCTCGACCTTCTTCTGCGCCTTTTCCAGCGCCTTGTTGATCCACGGATGGATGATCGCCTCGTCTTCCTTGAGGCCGAGCTTCTGCAGCATGCCGTCCATGCGCTCGGAGCCGAAGATGCGCATCAGATCGTCCTGCAGCGACAGGAAGAATTTCGAGCGGCCGGGGTCGCCCTGACGGCCGGAGCGGCCGCGCAACTGGTTGTCGATGCGGCGCGATTCGTGGCGTTCGGTGGCCAGCACGTAGAGGCCGCCGGCGGCCAGCGCCTTTTCCTTCAGCCGCTCGATGTCGGCAATGATTTCCTTTTCCCGCGCCTCGCGCTCGGGTCCGGCCGGCATGTCGCCGAGTTCTTCCTCGATGCGCATCTCGGCATTGCCGCCGAGCTTGATGTCGGTGCCGCGGCCGGCCATGTTCGTGGCGATGGTGATAGCGCCTGGCTTGCCGGCCTGGGCGACGATCGCCGCCTCGCGCTCGTGATGACGGGCGTTCAGCACTTCGAAATCGGTAAAACCTTCCTTGCGCAGGCGCTCGGCCAGCTGCTCGGACTTTTCGATGGAAGTGGTGCCGACCAGCGTCGGCTGGCCCTTGGCGCTGGCTTCGCGGATCTCCCTGACGATCGCCTTGTATTTCTCCTCGACCGTCCGGTAGACCTCGTCGTCCTCGTCGATGCGCACGACGGGCAGATTGGTCGGGATTTCGGTGACTTCCAGGCCGTAGATGTTGCCGAATTCCTCAGCCTCGGTCAGCGCGGTGCCGGTCATGCCGGACAGCTTCTTGTAGAGGCGGAAATAGTTCTGGAAGGTGACGGAGGCCAGCGTCTGGTTCTCCGGCTGGATCGCCACATGCTCCTTGGCTTCGAGCGCCTGGTGCAGGCCTTCCGAATAGCGGCGGCCCGGCATCATGCGGCCGGTGAACTCGTCGATGATGACGATCTCGCCGTTGCGCACGATATAGTCCTTGTCCTTCTGGAACAGCCGGTGCGCCTTCAGCGCGTTGTTGACGTGGTGGACGATGGCGACGTTCTCGACGTCGTAGAGCGACTCGCCCTTGAGCAGGCCGGCGTCGCGCAAAAGGTTCTCGAGCTTCTCGGTGCCTTCCTCGGTGAAGATCGAGGTCTTCTGCTTCTCGTCGATCTCATAATCCTGCGGCTGCAGCTGGATGATGAAGGTGTCGATGGTGTTGTACATTTCCGAACGGTCCTCGAGCGGACCGGAAATGATCAGCGGCGTGCGCGCCTCGTCGACCAGGATGGAATCGACTTCGTCGACGATCGCGTAATTGTGACCGCGCTGCACCATCTGGGCGCGCTCGTATTTCATGTTGTCGCGCAGGTAGTCGAAGCCAAGCTCGTTGTTGGTGGCGTAGGTGACATCGGCGGCGTAGGCGGCGCTGCGCTCCTCGTCGGAAAGGCCGTGGACGATGACGCCGACCGAGAGGCCGAGGAACTTGTAGACGCGGCCCATCCATTCGGAGTCGCGGGTGGCCAGATAGTCGTTGACGGTGACGACGTGGACGCCCTTGCCGGCGAGCGCGTTGAGGTAGACCGGCAGCGTCGCGACCAGGGTCTTGCCCTCGCCGGTGCGCATCTCGGCAATGCCGCCATTGTGCAGCACCATGCCGCCGATCAGCTGGACATCGAAGGGGCGCATGCCGAGCACGCGGCGCGCCGCCTCGCGGGCGGTGGCGAAGGCAGGCACCAACAGGTCGTCGAGCGTGGCGCCGTTGGCGATGTCCTGGCGGAATTTCGCGGTGCGGCCGACCAACTCCTCGTCGGAAAGCGCCCGCATCTCGTTTTCCATGGCGTTGATCGCCTCGACACGAGGCCGGGTCGATTTGACCCGACGGTCATTGGAGGAACCGAAAACCTTACGGGCGAGACCGCCGAGACTGACCATCCGATGGTCCTTTCGATAGAATTCTCAATCTTGAGATGAGCGCCGGCCGGCCCCATCAATTCCACGTGAACACCGGCAAACACATTAGTGAACACTGGCAAACACAAAAAGCGCCCGGAAAACGGTTCTGGACGCAAAGTCGTTGGACAGATAAGAGGGGGCTCAACTGATGTCAACGCCGCGCCGGCCCTGCTGGCTGCGCCAAATTCCGCCACAATCTGGCCGATCTGGAAGCACCCCTCTTAACAATCCCCACCGGAGTCGCCCTATGTCCCTGTTGTTCCGCCGCGCGTCGCTCGCCAGCCTTGGCTTGGCCGTCGGCCTGTCGGCCCTTTCGCTCTCGCCTGTGATGGCGCAGCAAACCGCTCCCGCTCCGGCGGATGCAGCAGCGCCAGCCGCGGCACCGGTCGATCCGAATAAGGTTATCGCCACCGTCAACGGCCAGCCCCTGACCGAAGCAGATCTGGTGCTTGCCGAAGGGGAATTGTCGCAGCAGTTCGCGCAATTGCCGCCCGAGCAGCGCCGTGCCGCCGCCCTTTCGGCTGCCATCGAGATCCGCGTCATGGCCGCCGAGGCGGTCACCACAGGGCTCGACAAGGATCCCGACTTCCAGCGCCGCATGGCTTTCCTGCAGCAGCGCGCGCTGCATGGCGAGATGGTCGAGAAGGGCGTCGTCGACAAGGTCACCGACGCCGAGGTCCGCGCCCGTTACGACCAGGAAATCGCCAACACGCCGCCCACCAATGAGCTGCATGCCCGTCACATCCTCGTGAAGACCAAGGAAGAGGCCGAGGCCATCATCAAGCAGCTCGATGGCGGCGCTGACTTCCAGAAGCTCGCCAACGAGCACACCAGCGATCCCTCGGGCAAGACCAGCGGCGGCGATCTCGGCTGGTTCGGACCTGGCCAGATGGTGCCGGAGTTCGACAAGGCGGCCTCCGCGCTCGAGGTCGGCAAATACACCGAGCAGCCGGTGCAAACGCAGTTCGGCTGGCATGTCATCAAGCTCGAGGACAAGCGCACCAAGCAGCCGCCGGCCTTCGACGACGTCAAGGACCAGGCCAAGCAGGCGGTCATCCGTGACAAGTATTTCGCGCTGGTCAAGTCGCTGCGCGCCGGCGCCAAGATCGAGATCCCCGACGCGAACCTGAAAAAGACGGTCGATACGCTGGAAAGCGCCAAGTAAGACTGATAGCTCCTTGAAAAAGGGCGCGGCAGCCAGGGGTTGCCGCGCCCTTTTTCATTGCCGTATTTTCAGGGGGCGGGGCGCCGCTATGCCTCGCATCACGTAGTTGACCGCCTTGCCGATGGTGGCTTCGTCCTCGTCGAGCCGGTTGGTCAACAGATGTCTCCAGGCGAAGGAGGCGATGAGGTCTGCGACAACAGCTGAATCGATGTCGGCCGGGATTTCGCCCCTTGCCTTGGCGCGTTCGATGATCTGGCCGGTATGGGAGCGTCGGCCCAGTGAGTAGTCGGCAAGGGCCGCGGCAGCGGCCTCGTCCGACTGTGCCTCGGCGATCAGCGACCGGAACACGCTTCCCGACGATGTTTCGCGCCAGTGGGCGAACAGGTTTTTCAGGAAGCCGACGAGATCCTCCTCCAGCCGGCCCGTATCGGGAACATCGACGCGCTTCTGGCGCTGGTAGACCTCAAGCAGCAACGCCGCCTTGCTCGGCCACCAGCGATAGATGGTGGGTTTGCCGGCGCGGGCCCGCCGCGCCACGGCTTCGATGGAAAAACCGGCATAACCGGCTTCGACCAGCACGGCCTCGGCGGCTTCGAGAATGGCATCGGCGCTGTCGGGGTTGCGCCGCGCACCGATCGATCTGCGCGCCGGATCGGCGTCCTCGGCCATCTCTGTCTCCTCGCCAACACTATCGCCGGCAATATAGGCGCCCCGACGCTCAAACGAAACGGCGCGTTTCAAGCTTCAGGAAGGGATGGTAGCGGCAGGGGTTAAGTTTATTCTCTGGAAGTCTACCGGCGTGTCGGTTGCGAAGCTCTAAACGCAAAAACCCGCCGGGCGGCGGGTCACTGGCGCAAATCAGCACCATGGGCAAAAATGTAGCATAGCTGCCCTCACCGAGTCAAGAAAAAATTCCTATCGCCATGAGACGCTGCCGGCTTAACTTGCCCGGCTGGCCGTGGGATCGCGCCTACTGCATCGCCTGCGATGTCTCGGATTCGATACGCCAGCCGCCGCCGGCCCTGACCAGCCCAAGCGCGACGCGCGCCTTGCCGGTCAGGCGTGCCGCCGACGTGTCCTTTGGAAGATAGTCGTAGCGCATCGCAAAGACTGCCTCGGCGCGATCTTCGCCCTGCGGAGCGACTTCCAGGCTGCCGGCCTCCATGCTTAGCGACCAGGAGGCCCACTGCGCGAACCAGTCGGCCTTGACCTTGACGATGGCGTCGGCGTCGTAACGGGTTCCGAAGATGATGGCGGATGGGCCGTAGAGCCGTTTGACGGTCTCGCTCATCGCCCTGGTGTCCGGCGTCAGATAGTCCTGGCGCAGGAATTTCTCGATCGATCCCTTGTCTTCGCCGACAGAGCGTTCAAGTGCGGCGACTTCCGTCGAAGGGGCCGGCGCCGCGGCCGGCCTTTGTGGCTCTGCGGGTTGTCCGTCCGAGACGAATTCGAAGCGTTCGAGCAGCGATCCCTGCTCCCAGGGGCGCTGGGTTTCGCGGGTTTGCGAAACCACGTCGCGGCGCACCGCGATCATCATGTCGTTGATGCTCTGGCCGGGCTCGGCGATGTGGCGCAGCAGGGCGGCGGCGAAGGGCGAGTTGCGTCCGCTGCCGTCCATGGCGACAGCGCCAGGTGCCGTCGAGAAGGCGATGAACGAGCCGCGCGTCGAATCGAATTGCGCCAGCCCGGCCAGCGCCTTCGCCGAGCGCGTGGTGGCGGTACGGCTGAGACTGCGGGCAAATGGATTGTTGCGGCAGGCATCGAGAAACACCAGGCTGACCTTGGTCTGCTGTTCCATGATGTCGAGGACTTCGTCGATCGGCACGGCCTCGAGCTGCAGCTTGACCGGTACGTCCAGCCTGGCGTCGACCGGCACGATGTAGTTGCGCCCGTCGACCTGCAGGCCGTGGCCGGCATAATAGAAAAGCCCGACGCCGGCGCCCTGGAGCGCATCGGAAAACGCGCCGATGCTGCGTTCGAGTTCACGCTTGCCGAGATCATTGCCCTCGATGACCTCGAAGCCGATCGAGCGCAGCTTGTCGGCGATGTCGAGGGCGTCGTTTACAGGATTGGCCAGCGTGCCGGCTTCGGCGTAAGTGCCGTTGCCGATGACAAGCGCTACCCGCCGTTGCGGCTGCGCATCCGCGCTCAGCAGCAAAAGTCCCAGAAATGCCCATGCAAGGATCGCAAGCCGCCCATGGGGCAGATCATAACGCCATCGGCCCCGGCGACGCCATCGGATTTGAAATGCAGGCCTAACCACGAGCGGGTTCGAGCTCCCGGGCAAGAGCGACGAAAACGCCCTTGCGCCCGCGCGGTCTATCGGGCAAACCGGCCTTCCCCTGCGATTTTTCCCGCCCGAGGCCTCCATGTCCACGACGATTTCGCCGCTTGCGCCGAAGAAATACCCGAAAATGCCAGAAATCGAGGGGGTGCGCATCGCCACCGCCGAGGCAGGGATAAAGTACAAGGGCCGCACCGATCTGCTGACCATGATCTTCGATGAAGGCACCGCGGTCGCCGGCGTGTTCACGAAATCGAAATGCCCCTCGGCGCCGGTCGACTTCTGCCGGCAGAATCTCGGCGCAGGCAAGGCGCGGGTGCTGGTCGTCAATTCCGGCAACGCCAACGCCTTCACCGGCAAGAAAGGCCGCGAGTCGACCGCGCTGACCGGCGAGGCGGCGGCGAAGGCGGCCGGCTGCAAGGCAAGCGAAGTTTTCCTGGCCTCCACCGGCGTCATCGGCGAGCCGCTCGACACCAGCAAATTCAGCCATCTGCTCGCGGGACTGGTCAGCAACGGCAAGCCCGGGCTGTGGACCGAGGCGGCAAAGGCGATCATGACCACGGATACCTATCCGAAACTGGCGACTGCGACCGTCAAGCTCGGCGACGCCGATGTCACCATCAACGGCATTTCCAAGGGCGCCGGCATGATCGCGCCCGACATGGCGACGATGCTCTCCTTCATCGCCACCGATGCGCCGATCGCCGCCCCTGTCCTGCAGGACCTGTTGTCGCGTGGCACGGCCAAGACCTTCAACGCGGTTACCGTCGACAGTGACACGTCAACCAGCGACACGCTGCTGATCTTCGCCACTGGCAAGGCCGCCAAGCGCGGTGCGCCAGCAATCTCTGATGCAAAGGATGCCCGCCTTGGCGCATTCCGCCGGGCACTCGGCAAGGTGCTGAAATCGCTGGCGCTGCAAGTGGTGCGCGACGGCGAGGGCGCCCGCAAGCAGGTCGAAGTCACCGTCACCGGCGCCAAATCGGCGCGCTCGGCCAAGCGCATCGCGCTGTCGATCGCCAATTCGCCGCTGGTCAAGACGGCGGTCGCCGGCGAGGACGCCAATTGGGGCCGCGTCGTCATGGCCGTCGGCAAGGCCGGCGAACCCGCCGATCGCGACCGGCTGTCGATCTGGTTCGGCGACAACAGGCTGGCGCATGAAGGCGAGCGCGACCCCGGCTACTCCGAGGCCGCGACGTCAGCCTACATGAAGCGCGACGACATCCGCATCCGTGCCGATATCGGCATCGGCCGCGGCAAGGCGACGGTGTGGACCTGCGATCTCACCAAGGAATATGTCGCCATCAATGGCGATTATCGGAGCTGACGGTTTTGAGCTCCAGGCATCCGGCAAGCATGCTCGCGATCGTACGCCGCTACGAGGCGGCCGGCTTTCGCGCCTGGCCGGCAGCCGCCGTCCACTATGACGGCACCTGGGTGGTGCGGCTGACCGCCGGCCATCCGGCCAAGCGGCTGAACTCGGTCAATCCGCTCGATCCCGGCGATATCATGCACATGGCCGACCGTATTGGCCGGGCCAGCCGCCGTTTCGATGCCTATGGAAGGCCGCTGACGTTCCGCATGTCGCCGCTGTCTGGTCCCGATCTCGCCGGCCATCTCGACCGCGAGGGCTGGAGCCGCTTCGACGAGTCGCTGGTCATGCGGTTGCCGCTGGCCGACGCGCAGCTCGACGACGCCATGGACCAGATTCCGCTCAAGGACATCAGCCGCTTCATCGGCGCGTCGCTCAAGGTCAGCGGTTCGGACGTTTCGCTGCGGCCCGGCCTGTCGGAGATCATCGGCGCCATCCAGCCCGAGGCCGGACTGTTCGCGCTCGAAGATGGGGCCGAAGCGCTGGCGACGCTGATCTGCGTGCATGACGGCGATCTCGCCGGCCTGTTCGAGGTCGCCACCGACAAGTCGGCACGCAACAAGGGTCACGGCCGCAACCTGATCCTGTCGGCACTGAAATGGGCACGGCTGCGGGGCGCACGGGAAGCCTGGCTGCAGGTCGAGGCCAACAATGTGCCGGCGCTGGCGCTCTACCATTCGCTCGGCTTCGAGGAAGTCTATCGCTACCACTACCGCCGGCCGCCGGGTCATGAATGAAGTGATGGCATGAATGATGTGATGGCATGAGTGACGGGACGATCGCCGGCAAGCGCCTGCTCCTGGTCGCCGCCTGCGCGCTGGTCGATGCCGATGGCCGGGTGCTTCTGGCGCAGCGGCCTCAGGGCAAGCAACTTGCCGGGCTGTGGGAGTTCCCCGGCGGCAAGGTCGAGCCCGGCGAGACGCCCGAACAATGCATCATTCGCGAACTGCATGAGGAAATCGGCATCGAAACCGACATCCCGTGCCTGGCGCCGCTCACTTTCGCCAGTCATTCCTACGACGATTTCCACCTGCTGATGCCGCTGTTCGTCTGTCGCCGCTTTCGGGGCATAGCCCAGCCCAGGGAAGGGCAGACGCTGAAATGGGTGCGGCCGAAGCAGATGCGCGACTATCCGATGCCACCGGCCGATGCGCCGCTGATCCCGTTCCTCATCGATCTGCTCTGAGGCTCGCGTCCGGCCGGTTCCTGGCCGAGGCGTTGTATCAGTCAGCGTTAATGGAAGATTTATCTCGTCGTGAAAAATTGAAGCATGGCCGTTCGCGGCCGCGCCGTCGATTTGCCGGGGAGCGATAGCATGAGCCTAGACAGGGATTGGGACTCGATCCGGCCCGAGCGCAGCTTTCGCGCCGCCGATGCGGGCATGGGCATATTGCGCATCACGCTGCTGTTCGGTTCGGCCGCGGTGGCGCTGGCGCTGATCGCAACCCCTTTCCTCGACAGCCAGACACGATCGCTGTCGGCCCGCGATGGTTTCGGCGGGCTCGACATGGCGGCCACAGGCTCGATCGGCCATCGCGAAACCTACACGCTGCGCCGCAGCGTGCTGCAGCCGCAGCCGAGTTCGGTCTGCATCATCAGGTCCAATGGCAGGAGCAGCGGCGACTGCTGACATGGTTAAGAGATTTCGCAAAGGCGGCGGTTTCATCGCCTGTTAAGCCTTTGCCGTTAACCTTTCTTAACAGGTCGGCTGTAAGTTCCCGGACAGAGGGGTTGAGGCCATGAAAGCAGTGCTGCAGGGTTTTCTGAACGACGAGACCGGCGCCACGGCCGTCGAATATGGCGTGATCATCGCCGTGCTGTCGCTGGCCATCGTCGGCGGTATCGGTGAGGTCCGCGACGGGATCATCTGGCTGTTCAGCGACAATAACAGCAAGCTTGCGAACGCTTTCGCACCCACTCCCTGATCCGGCTTTTCCGCGCCTGCGGGCAGGATCATTGCCCGTCGGGCGCCTCCAGGATTGTTTTCAGCGAGACCTTGGCCGACCCGGGCTTCAGCGGTTTTTGCTGCGATGCGTCGGGCGCCCAGCCGGACATCCAGACAATCGAGAAGCTTGCCCTCACGCGCCCGTCGGGGTCGGAAAACCGCTCGGCGTAGATTTCCGCAGCACGGGCAAACAGCTTGCGCGAGCCTGGCCGCCGGCTGCGATCGGTGAGCGCATTGGTTTCGCCCATGGCCCGCAAATCCGCCATAAGATTAAACAGGCTGGCATAGCGCACCGTCACCGTCTCGACGTCGGCGACCGGCAGAGCGAGACCGGCGCGCTGCAGCAGCGCACCGGCATCGCGCACGTCGGTGAACGGGGCGACACGCGGGCTGGCGCCGCCGTAAAGCTCGGTCTCGGCCGAAAGCAGGCTTTCGCGCAACTCGAAAAGCGTGCCGGCGCCGGCAAAGGCGCCGAGGAAAAGCCCATCCGGCCGCAACGCACGGCGGATCTGGATCAGCATGCCGGGGATGTCGTTCATGGCCTGCAGCGACAGAAGCGACACCGCCAGATCGAGGCTTTCCGCTTCGAACGGCACGGTTTCGAGCGGTGCGATCAAGCCAACATCGCCACCGCTCAGGAAAGCCGTGTCCGCCTCGACGCGGACAATGTCGGCGACCTTGCTGCTTTCGGCGAGCGTTTCGGCCGCCGCCGGCGTCTGGCAAAACAGCACAGCCGCCTTGCCGAACCTGCGCTCGACGGCGCCCAGCCGGTCGGCAAGGTCCTCGGCCGTGCGGCGCATCAGGAAGTCCGCGCCGTCGACCGGATGGGCAAGGGCGCGCCGCTTGTGCGCCAGCCACAGAGAGGTATCCATTATCGGCTGCAACGGGCAGATCCTTTGTTTGTCCACGCTCCGAGATCGTTGATATAGTGGCGTGCAGGAGCAACCACGTGGCCGATCCGATGCCCAAGATCAAGTCCATCGGAATCACGAACCTGGCCCGGTCGGTTGTCGGCTGGCCGGCGCGTATGCTGTTTCCGCCGGTCTGCGCCGGTTGCCGCCGGCATGTCTCGCAGCCGGGCGTGCTGTGCGGCGCCTGCTGGCCGAAGCTCAGGCTGCTGGAGCGGCCATGGTGCGCGGTCATGGGCACGCCGTTCACCCACCATATGGGTGAAGGCTTTCTGTCGGCCGAGGCGATTGCCGATCCGCCGCCTTTCGAGCGGGCGCGGGCGGCGGTCGCCTATTCCGGCGTTGCCCGACAGATGGTGCAGGGGCTGAAATACCAGGATCGCACGGATCTGGCACCATGGATGGCGCGCTGGATGGTTCGCGCCGGTGCCGATCTCATCGCCGACGCGGATGTGGTGGTGCCGGTGCCGCTGCACTGGCGGCGCTTTTTCAGGCGGCGCTTCAACCAGTCGGCGGAGCTGGCAAGGGCGGTCTCGGCGCTCAGTGAATTGCCCTTCGCCCCCTCGGCGGTGCGGCGCGTGAAACTCACCCGCCAGCAGGTCGGGCTGGAGCGCGGGGAACGCGAGGAAAATGTGCGGGCCGCCTTTCGGGTACCCGCCGAGGCGGAAATCGAGATCGCCGGCCGCAGGGTGCTTTTGATCGATGATGTCTACACCACCGGCGCCACGGTGCGTTCCGCCACCAAGGCGCTGAAAAGGGGAGGTGCGGCCGCCGTCGACGTGCTGACCTTTGCGCGTGTGTTGCCGGGGGACTTCCGGGCGGACGAGTCCGCGACTATATAAGTCGGCAACGAACCGCGGAAATTCGTCATGGCCGATGTCACGATCTACACCCGCATGATGTGCGGCTATTGCACGGCAGCCAAGCGGCTGCTCGAGCGCAAGGGCATAGCCTTTACCGAGCACGATGCCTCCTTCTCGCCGGAACTGCGCCAGGAGATGATCTCCCGGGCGCATGGCCGCTCGACCTTTCCGCAGATTTTCATCGGCGATACGCATGTCGGCGGCTGTGACGATCTCCACGAGCTGGAGGCCGAAGGCCGGCTCGACAAACTGCTCGCCAACGGCGCGACGAATTAAGGGAATGACGATGGGTGTTTTCAAAGCCGCTGCGATCCAGATGCGTTCAGGCGAGAGCCCCGAGCGCAACGCCGTCGATCTCGAACGGCTGGTGCGTGAAGCAGCTGGCCAAGGTGCCGCCTACATCCAGACGCCGGAAATGACCGGCGCGCTGATCCGCGACAGGCAAGCGCGCGCCGCCTCCTTCACCTCCGAGGACAAGGATATCGTCGTCTCGACCGCGCGCAAGCTGGCCAAGGAACTCGGCGTCTTCCTGCATATCGGCTCGACAGCCATTTTACGCGCCGACGGCAAGCTCGCCAACCGGGCGCTGCTGTTCGGGCCGGACGGCGCCGCGCTCGCCACCTACGACAAGATCCACATGTTCGACGTCGACCTCGACAATGGCGAGTCGTGGCGCGAATCCGCCGCCTACGAACCGGGCACCGAGGCCGTCGTCACCGAGATCGAGGGTGCAAAGCTCGGCTTCGCCGTTTGCTACGATCTGCGCTTTCCGCAGCTCTTCCGCGCCGAGGCACTGGCCGGCGCCGACCTGCTTTCCGTACCCGCCGCCTTCACCCGCCAGACCGGCGAGGCGCACTGGCACGTGCTGCTCAGGGCGCGCGCCATCGAGAATGGCGCCTATGTCGTTGCCGCCGCGCAGGGCGGCTTGCATGAGGATGGCCGAGAGACCTACGGTCATTCGCTGATCGTCGATCCGTGGGGCCGTATCATCGCGGAAGCCACGCATGACGAGCCGGCGGTGATCGTCGCCGAGATCGACCCGGCGCAGTCGCTTGCGGCACGCAAGAAGATCCCCAATCTCAGGAATGCGCGGGATTTTGCCGTCAATGCCGGCTTGGGCGAGGCGCCGCGTCTCAGGGGTGCAGCCTCTTGATCCGTTTTGCCCTGATCTGCGAGCACGAGCACGAATTCGAAGGCTGGTTTCGCAGCAATGACGATTTCGACACGCAGAAGAAGCGCGGCTTCGTCGATTGCCCGACCTGCGGCTCGCACAAGGTGCGGAAAGCGCTGATGGCGCCGGCCGTCTCAACGGCGCGCAAGCAGGAAACGATAGCGCTCGCCATGGGCGAGGCGCAGAAACAGGCCTTGGCGCAGCTGAAGGCGATGGCCGAGAAGGTGCGCGAGAATGCCGATTATGTCGGCGACAAATTCGCGGAGGAAGCGCGCAAAATCCATTTCGGCGAAAGCGATCCGCGCGGCATCTATGGCGAGGCGACACTGGACGAGGCCAAGAGCCTGGCCGAGGACGGCGTCGAGTTCATGCCGATCCCGGTGTTTCCGGACGATCGCAATTGACCGGCTAGCTGACGCTGCCGATCAATTTCTCAAGCAGCCGAGATAGCGTTTCGCGTTCCGCCTGCGTCAGGCCCGAAAGCACCGCGTGCTCGTTGGCAACGTGGGCGGTAACGGCCTCGTCGACCAGCGCCAAGCCCTTTTCGGTCAGCCTCACGACAATGCCGCGCCTATCGTTGGGATGCGGCCCGCGCAGGATCAATCCGGACGTCTCGAGCCGGTCGAGCCTGTTGGTCATGGCGCCTGACGTCACCATCGTCGCTTCATAGAGGGCGGTCGGCGTCAGCGCGTAGGGAGAGCCTGAACGGCGCAGTGTGGCCAGCACATCAAATTCCCCGGGCTGCAATCCATAACGGGCAAACAGCGGCGCCAGGCGCTCGCGGGCGATCAGCGAGGCGGCCTCGTTCAGCCGCCCGAGCACAGCCATCGGCGAGACGTCCAGATCGGGCCGCTCCCGCTTCCATTGCTCAATCGCTCTTGCTGCCCTGTCCAATTGTCTCACCATTATTTATCTTGACGTTAAGAATCTTTCCATTATCTTATCGTAACGTGCAATGCCGGCCAAGAGCCGCGCTACAGGATTCGGTCAATGAAACTTCTCTGGGATTCGGCGCTCGGCCTGCTGGTCGTCACCGGCGGCCTGCTCGGCCTGACACTGCCCTTCGGCAAGCTCGCCACGGCCGCCGGCGTGCCGGCCATGGTCTGGGCCTTCGTCATCTCGCTCGGCGCCGGCGGCGTCCTGCTGTGCGTGCTCTTGGCTTGCGGCCAGCGTGTCCGGCTCACCGCGCACAAACTGCGCTACTTCTTCGTCACCGCGGCGGTGTCCTATGCCGTCCCCAATCTCTTGATGTTCTCGGCCATCCCGCATCTGGGAGCCGGCTATACCGGCATCATGTTCACGCTGTCGCCTGTCATCACGCTGGTGTTCTCGATCCTGCAGCGCGTCCGGCGTCCCAACATGCTGGGTATTGTCGGCATCGCCGTCGGCTTTGTCGGCGCCGTCATGGTGGCGGTCACGCGCGGCGAGGCCGGCCAGCCGGCCGATTTGTTCTGGGTGGCGATGGGGTTGCTCATTCCGGTCAGCCTTGCCGTCGGCAACATCTACCGCACGGTCGACTGGCCGAACGGCACCGGCCCGATCGAGCTTGCCGTCGGCAGCCATCTGGCGTCAGCGGCGATGCTGTTTGCCGGCATTCTTCTCCTGTTCGGCGGCGAGGCTTTCGTGCCACTCGGCGGCGTGCCGCTGGTGGTGGTCGCGCAGGTTGCGTCGGCGTCGGCGATGTTTGCCTTCTTCTTCAGACTGCAGGCGGTCGGTGGTCCGGTCTATCTCAGCCAGATCGGTTATGTGGCGGCGGCCGTCGGCTTGTTTGCCGGCACGATCTTCCTCGGCGAGCACTATCAGCTGCTGACCTGGGCGGGTGCGGTCATCATCACCGCCGGCGTTTTCATCACCACCACGGCACAAAGCCAGACCAGCCTGAAGGCGCAAAGCCAGGCGGCGTGAACACCTTGGCGCCTCAGCCGTCGCCGGTTTCATTCTCTTCGCCACCGGGTTCCGGCCTTGGGTGCCTGCGACGGTGGGTGGCCGCGGCACGGGCCGCCTGCTCATAGATGCCGGTCATCAGTTCGAGCGTCCGCGCCGCTTCCTCGAGTTTGGCCGCCATCTCGGGGACGCGCGTCACCGCTTCGATGAGCAGGACGGAACGGATGTCGGCATAGCGTTCGGTCACTCGAAACCCAAGCGGCGTGACCTCGTAGGTGACGCCGGCCCTGCCGCTGCCGGTTCGCTTGACTAGGCCGCCCTTGAGCAATTTGCGCAGGCTGTACTGGATGTTGGGGATGTCGTCGCGGTTGGTCATCTGCGCCAGGTCGCGGACGCTCTTTGGCCGATCGTTCATCCTGATGATGTGGAGCAGCGTGTTTTCCGGGCCGCTGACGGAAAACTCGATCACCGTCGCCAGGCATTCGGCCTGCCAGTGGCCGAAAGCCTCATAGGAGCGCATCAGCGCATATTCGATTTCGGCAACGTCGATTTCGAGCGGCGTGCGCGCCAGATGCCAGCCGCGATCCAGCAGCTTGGCTTGTGTTTCCAAAGGTTTACGGCGGTCGTTCATCCTGTCTCCCCGCCCGGCAGCATGCGCCGATCCGGCCGATTGCGTCCATATGATTTTATGATAGACTTTCTATTATAAAATATAATCAAAAAATGAGGAGAACACCGCCGATGAGCATGCTCGACAAGATCGCGGCCAATGCGCAGCCCTTCCTTCTCGGAACCTTCGCGTCCAATTGTTCCGGCGGCATGACCGTCACCAAGATCCCCGAACGATGGGTCAGTTCCTGGGACAACAATCTGCGGCTGGCGCAGCTGCTCGATGAGGCCGGCATCGATTTCATGCTGCCGATCGCCCGCTGGATCGGCTATGGCGGTGAGACGAATTTCCACGGCAATGTGCTGGAGACGATCACCTGGGCCGCCGGTCTCCTGGCGCTGACCCGCAACATCACGGTTTTCGCCACCACCCACACCGCGGCCAATCACCCCGTCGTCGTCGCCAAGCAATTGGCGACGATCGACCAGATCAGCCGCGGCCGTATCGGCCTCAACATCGTCGCCGGCTGGAACAAACCCGAATATGAAGCGCTCGGGCTGACACTGCCCGACGATCACATCACCCGATACGGCTATGCACAGGAATGGTTCGACATCGTCAGGGCGCTGTGGGGTCGCACCGAGGCGTTCGACTGGGACGGCACCTATTTCAAGCTGAAGAACGTGCTTGGCGATCCGCGCCCGTCGGCGCGCCTGCCGATCCTCAACGCCGCCGGCTCGGAAGAAGGGCGCAAGTTCGCGGTCCGCAACGCCGATTTCCTGTTCACGCCGGCAATCGACCTGTCACGCTCCAGGGACGAGATCGCGGCGCTGAAGCAACAGGCGGTCGCCTCGGGCAGCACCGTCGACGTGCTGACCTTCGCCCATGTCGTCTGCCGGCCGATCGAGAAGGAAGCGAAGGACTATCTCGAGCATTTCGGCCGCACCAATGCCGACTGGGCTGCGGTCGACAATCTGGTGCGGCTGCAATTTGCCCATGCGCAGTCGTTCCCGCATGACCTTCTTGCGCTCATCCGCGACCGCATGGCGGCGGGCCATGGCGGCTTCCCGCTCACCGGCACGCCCGAACAGGTCGCCGACGGGATCACCGCCTTGCACGAGGCCGGGTTTCGCGGTTCGACGCTGTCCTTTGTCGACTATGTCGAGGAATTCCCATATTTTCGCGACACCGTTCTGCCCATCCTCGAGCAGCGGGGCATCCGCATCGCAGCGGCCGCCATGCAGTCGGCGGCCTAGAGCGATTCATCGTTTCACGGAAACGCAGAACCGCTCTACTTCTTTTTGTTTTGTCGCAATTCCCTAGGGAAAGCGCTATGCGCTTTTCCCGGGAAAACCGTTTCACACTTTTCCTGGAATTGCTTTTGGAGCAAGCCATGACCGAAGCAAAGGTTCTCGAGGGAACTCCTGTCGATGTCGCTGATTTTCGCGCCGCGATGCGGCTGATCGTCGGCAATGTCAGCGTCATCACGGCCGGCACCGGCGAGGATCGCTCCGGCCTGGTGGTCATTTCGGTCGTCTCGCTGTCGGCCAAACCGCCCAAGGTGATTGCCTGCGTCAACCGGTCGTCGTCGACCTGGCCGGTGATCGAACGCTACCGGCATTTCGGCGTCAACTCGCTTGGCCCCCAGCATCAGCGCGTGGCCGAGCGGTTCTCCGGCTTTGGCGGCATCAAGGGCAAGGACCGCTATGAGGGCGCCGAATGGATGACGCTCAAGACCGGAGCTTTACTGCTTTCGAACGCGGTGGCTGCCTTCGACTGCAGCCTCGACGAGATGATCGACCGCGGCACGCATTCCATAGTCATCGGTTCGGTCGAGGCCGTGCGCACGTCCGATGCCGGCCAGGCGCTGATCTACTGGCGCGGCGGCTACAGGCCGTTGAATTCAGAACAAGGTCAGACCGAGCCTTTTTCCGCCAGGACCATGTAGTTGACGTCCATGTCCTTCGACCGCGCCCAGCGGTCGGCCAGCGGGTTGTAGGTGACGCCGGTGCGGTCGACGATGGTCAGGCCGGCGCCGCCAAGCGCCTTTTCGAGTTCTTCCGGGCGCACCAGCTTGCCGAACTGGTGGGTGCCGCGCGGCAGCCAGCGCAGCACATATTCGGCCCCGATGATGGCTAAGCCCAGCGCCTTCAGCGTGCGGTTGATGGTGGCCACGAACATGATGCCGCCGGGCCGCACCATCTCGCCGCATTTGGCGACGAACAGGTCGATGTCGGCGACATGCTCGACCACTTCCATGTTGAGGATGACGTCGAATTTCTCGCCGGCGTCGGCAAGGTCCTCGGCCGTCGTGGCGCGGTAGTCGACGCTGACATTGCCCTCGGCGGCGTGCAGCTTGGCCACTTCGATGTTGGTTTCGGAGGCATCCGCGCCCACAACCTCGGCGCCAAGCCGCGCCATCGGCTCGCACAGAAGGCCGCCGCCGCAGCCGATGTCGAGGATGCGCAGGCCCTCGAAAGGCCTTGCAGCGCGCGGGTCACGGCCGAAGCGCGTCGCTATCTGGTCGCGGATATAGGCCAGCCGGACCGGATTGAATTTGTGCAGGGGACGGAATTTGCCGTTCGGGTTCCACCATTCGGCGGCAAGGGCGGAAAAGCGTTCCACTTCTCCGGCATCGATCGTCGATCGTCGGGGCTCTGGCATCGATAGGTCTCCTCGACACTACAGCGCGGCGCGTCCTCTTGGACGCGCAAAGGACGCTGTAGCACTTTAGATTCTGCGCATGATCCTTTCCGAAATCGACTTCGATTTCGGGGTCATGCGCTAGGAAGTCGGGCGTGAGACTGCGAATGTCAAGGCAACAATTTTCCTCTGCCGGCAGGGAGCCGGATTCTGTCAAGGCATGTCAGCTGACGAACGCCGCGGTGAAACACGGTTGGCTTGGCGGGCGAAGGACGAGGCATCGTTTCGAATTCTAGGGAGGTGACGATGACAACAATGACGGCTTCGATCCTTTGGCGTCGGCTGGACGTGGAGGGCCATGATGCCTGCCTGCTTTCGCAGACCAATGTCGGGCACAGTCTCGAGGGACAGGCCATCTTAATCCAGGACGGCAAGCCGTGCTTCCTTGCCTACGAGGTGATCTGCGATGTCGGCTGGCGCACGCGTTCAGCGCGGATCGACGGCTTTCTCGGCACCCGCAAGCTGCATTATGCGATCGAACGCGATTCGGACGGCCAGTGGACGCTGAATGGCGAAGTCCAGCAGGGCGTCGACGGCCTTGTCGATGTCGATCTTGGCTTCACACCGGCATCGAACCTGCTGGCGATCCGCCGGTATGGCCTCGGCATCGGCGAGGCGACGCCTGCCCCGGCCGCCTACCTGACTTTCCCTGAACTGAGCCTGGTGCGCCTCGATCAGATCTATCGGCGTCTCGACACGGTTCGCTACGCCTATGCCGCGCCGGTATTCGGCTATGACGAGACCCTCAACATCTCGCCGCACGGCTTCGTTGTCGACTATCCCGGCCTGTGGAGAAGCGCGGCTGCGTCAGACTGAAGCGATTGTGATCAATCCGCTGCGCCCTGCGTCGTGCCGAGCACGTCGCGCAGTTTCGCCGCCAGTTGCTCGATGGTGAAGGGCTTGGCAAGGAAATGCACGTCGTGATCCAGCACGCCATTGTGGACCACGGCGTTCCTGGTGAAGCCGGTGGTGAAGATCACCTTCAGCTGCGGCATGCGGGCAACGGCCTCTTCCGCCAGCTTGCGGCCGTTCATGACGGGCATGACGATGTCGGTGAACAGAAGGCCGACGTTCGGGCGCTCCGCCAGTTTCTGCAACGCTTCCTCGCCGCTCGCGGCATGAATGACGGTGTATCCGAGTTCGCGTATGGCCTCGGTGGTGGAGACCCTCACGCGGGCATCATCCTCGACGACAAGGATCGTTTCGGTGACCGGTGCGGAGGGGTTGTCGCCCCGCCCGGCGGGCACGGCCGGCTCTTCGGCGCCGAAATATCGCGGCAAGTAGATCTTGATCGTCGTGCCTTCGCCGGGTTCGGAATAGATATTGACGTGGCCGCCCGACTGTTTGACGAAGCCGAACACCTGGCTCAATCCCAGGCCGGTGCCCTTGTTGACCGGCTTGGTGGTGAAGAAGGGTTCAAAGGCCTTGGCGATGACATCGGGGGTCATGCCCGAACCGGTGTCGCTGACGGCGATCATCACATACTGGCCGGCCGCGACTTCGGCATGGGCGGCGGCGTAGCTCTCATCGAGATGGCTGTTGGCGGTCTCGATGGTCAGCTTGCCATCATCGCCCATGGCGTCGCGCGCGTTGACGGCCAGGTTGAGAACGGCGTTCTCGATCTGGCTCGGGTCGGCATGGGTTTTCCACAAGCCTCCCGCCAGCACCGTTTCGATGCGGATGGTTTCGCCGAGTGCCCGACGGATCAGGTCGGACATGCCGGTCAGCAGACGGTTGGCATCGACGATCTGCGGCGCCAGCGGCTGCTGGCGCGAGAAGGCGAGCAGTCGGGCCGTCAGATTGGCGGCACGGGTCGCGGCATCGATCGCCGCATCGACCAATTGTGCGATGTCGTGCTCGCCGCGCGCCAGCTTGCGCTGGGCGAGGTTCATGGCGCTGATGATCACCGCCAGCATGTTGTTGAAGTCGTGGGCGATGCCACCTGTAAGCTGGCCGACAGCCTCCATCTTGTGCATCTGGCGGATCTGGGATTCGGCCTTTTCGCGTGTCTCGATCTCCTTGCCGAGGGCGACGTTCTTGCGCACCAACTCATCTTGGGCAACGGCAACCTCACGGAAGCGGCGGCGCGATTCCCTGATCGCGTAGCCGGCAAGCAGGAAGATCGCCAGCAGCGCCGCCACCGAACCGATGCGTAACCAGGCCTCGACCTGGTCGGTATGCGCATCGCGCGCGGCGACGGCTGCGGCGCTGATGCGTCGGACCGTATCCATGCTGGTCCGGATTTCCTCCATGAGGGCCTTGCCCTGGCCGCTGCGAACCAGATCCAGCGCATTCGTCGCATTGCCCTGGTCGTACAGGGCAATCGTCTCGGCCAGTTCAGCCTGCTTTTGCGAAAGCGCGTCCTTCATATGGCTGATCTGCTGGACGAGCTGGTCGTCAGGGGCAGTCAAGCTGTCGATGCGGGCAAGTTGCCCCGGAATGGCGCCGACAGCGCGCTGATAGGGATCGAGATAGGATTTCTCGCCGGTCAGCAGATAGCCGCGTTGGCCGCTCTCTGCATCTTGCGCCAGCGAAAGCAGTCCCGAAAGCAATTGCTGATATTCGATTGCCTCGCGCGCGGCGGCGCGGTTGGCCCGCTGTTCCTCGACCAGCATGGCACGGCTGCCGACAATCAGCGCCAGCACGGCAAAGCCGGCGACAAGCGGGAGCGATTGCCATCGCATGGCGCGTCGAAGACGAGCAATCATCATCTGTTATGCCGAACCAAAAGAATTCCCCGCAGGCAGCATTTCGTAGGCGGAGGCGGGGCGGAAGGCAATATGCCGGCTTCTGGAACCGGCAATCGGCCGCCAGCCTTGCGAAACCTTCATCATTTGGCTAAGGAGGCCGCGCATTCAGCGGCCGGCGTCAGCCGGCCTTCCGCTTTTCGGGATTCCGGCTTTTGGCCGGGTCCGGCTTCAGGCAAAGGCATTTCGCTCCCATGGCGCGCATCGTGATGAAATTCGGCGGAACCTCGGTCGCCGACATCGCCCGCATCCGCAACGTGGCGCGTCACGTCAAACGCGAGGTCGACGCCGGCCACGAGGTGGCGGTGGTCGTTTCGGCGATGGCCGGCAAGACCAATGAACTGGTCGGCTGGACGCGTGAGGCCTCGCCGATGCATGACGCACGCGAATATGATGCGGTCGTCGCTTCCGGCGAGCAGGTCACGGCCGGCCTTCTGGCGATCACCTTGCAGAACATGGGCGTGCATGCCCGCTCCTGGCAGGGCTGGCAGATCCCGATCAAGACCGACAATGCGCATGGAGCGGCGCGCATCCTCGACATCGACGGCGCGTTCCTGATCAAGCGCTTCGGCGAGGGCCAGGTGGCGGTGATCGCCGGGTTCCAGGGCATCGGCCCGGACAATCGTATCGCCACGCTCGGCCGCGGCGGCTCCGACACCAGTGCTGTCGCCATCGCCGCGGCGGTCAAGGCCGATCGCTGCGACATCTATACCGACGTCGACGGGGTCTACACCACCGATCCGCGCATCGAGCCCAAGGCGCGGCGGCTCGCCAAGATCTCGTTCGAGGAAATGCTTGAAATGGCCTCGCTCGGCGCCAAGGTTCTGCAGGTGCGTTCGGTCGAGCTTGCCATGGTGCACAGGGTGCGTACCTTCGTGCGGTCGTCCTTCGACGATCCCGACGCGCCCGGAATGGGGGATTTGCTCAATCCGCCCGGAACGCTCATTTGCGACGAGGAAGAGATCGTGGAACAGCAGGTCGTCACCGGAATTGCCTACGCCAAGGATGAAGCGCAGATTTCGCTGCGCCGGGTCGGCGACCGGCCGGGCGTTGCCGCCGGCATCTTCGGGCCGCTGGCCGAGGCCAACATCAATGTCGACATGATCGTCCAAAACATTTCCGAGGACGGCAAGTTCACCGACATGACCTTCACCGTGCCGTCGGGCGATGTCGACAAGGCGCTGGCCGTGCTTGAACGGCTAAAAGCCGAGATCGGCTACGACGTCGTGCAGTCGGAAGCCGGCATGTCGAAGGTTTCGGTCATCGGCATCGGCATGAGGAGCCATGCCGGCGTCGCCGCCACCGCTTTCAAGGCGCTGGCCGACAAATCGATCAACATCCGCGCCATCACGACCTCCGAGATCAAGATTTCGATCCTGATCGACGGTCCGTATACGGAACTTGCGGTTCGTACTTTGCATTCCGTCTACGGTCTGGATAAGCAGTAGCGAGAACGATTTGAGTTGTTGCGTGTGCGCCGGTCGCGGTGGAAACTGCGGCGGGCAGAATGCCCATTGGAGAACAAGCCGCGATGCGTGATCAGGCCAGTGGCCCGCGCGTTTTGCTCAAACGGCTCCGCGAGCTCATGCAGGAGCCGCTGGAGCCGCAGGAGCGGCTTGACCGGATTGTGCGCGACATCGCCTCCAACATGGTCGCGGAAGTCTGCTCGCTCTATGTGCTGCGCGCCGATTCGGTGCTCGAACTCTACGCCACCGAAGGTCTGAACCCGAACGCCGTCCATTTGGCGCAGTTGCGGCTGGGCCAAGGCCTGGTCGGCACGATCGCCGCCAGCGCGCGGCCGCTCAACCTGTCCAATGCGCAGGAACACCCTGCCTTCGCCTATCTGCCGGAGACCGGGGAAGAGATCTACAACTCGTTCCTCGGCGTGCCGGTGCTGCGGGCAGGGCGTACGCTGGGCGTGCTGGTGGTGCAAAACAAGACCATGCGCCACTACCGCGACGACGAAGTCGAGGCGCTGGAAACCACGGCGATGGTGATCGCCGAGATGATCGCCACCGGCGATCTGGCGCGGCTGACCCGGCCCGGCCTCGAACTCGATCTGCGCCGTCCTGTCAGCTTCACCGGCCTGTCCTTCAATGAAGGCGTCGGGCTTGGCCATGTCGTGCTGCACGAGCCGCGCATCGTCGTCACCAATCTGTTCAACGAAGACAGCGAGGAAGAGGTCCGCCGGCTCGAGACCTCACTCAGCTCGCTCAGGCTGTCCATCGACGACATGCTGGAACGCCGCGACGTCGCCTTCGAGGGCGAGCATCGCCAGGTGCTGGAAGCCTATCGCATGTTCGCCAACGATCGTGGCTGGGTGCGACGGCTGGAAGAGGCCATCCGCAACGGCCTGACGGCGGAAGCCGCGGTGGAAAAGGTGCAGAGCGACATGCGCGCCCGCATGCTGCACATGACCGATCCCTATCTGCGCGAGCGGATGAGCGATTTCGACGACCTCGCCAACCGCCTGCTGCGCCAGCTGATGGGGCGCGGGCCGGAAGATGTCGCGGCATCGCTGCCGAAGGACGCCATCATCGTCGCCCGTTCGATGGGGGCCGCCGAGCTGCTCGATTATCCCCGCGACAAGATGCGCGGGCTGGTGCTCGAGGATGGTGCCGCGACCAGCCACGTCGTCATCGTCGCGCGTGCCATGGGCATTCCCGTCGCCGGCCAGATGAAGGGCGCCGTTTCCATGGCGGAAAACGGCGATGCCATCATCGTCGACGGCGAAGAGGGCGTGATCCATTTGCGGCCGCAGCCAGATCTCGAGGCCGCCTACGCCGAAAAGGTGCGTTTCAGGGCGCGCCGGCAAGAGGTCTATCGAGAGCTGCGCAAGAAGCCATCGACGACCAGGGACGGGGTCCAGGTCGATCTGTTGATGAATGCCGGTCTTGCCGTCGACCTGCCGCAGCTTGCCGAAGCGGGTGCGGCCGGCATCGGCCTGTTCCGCACCGAGCTGCAATTCATGGTCGCTTCCACTTTTCCCCGGGCCGAGGCCCAGGAAAAGCTTTACCGCGACGTGCTCGAAGCGGCGCGCGGCAAGCCGGTCACCTTCCGCACCATCGATATTGGCGGCGACAAGGTGCTGCCCTATTTCAAGGGCGCGATCCAGGAAGAGAACCCCGCGCTTGGCTGGCGGGCGATCCGCCTGACGCTCGACCGGCCGGGCCTGCTGCGCACCCAGATCCGCGCGTTGCTCAAGGCCAGCGGCGGCCGCGAATTGAAGCTGATGCTGCCAATGGTGACCGAGCTTGGCGAGATCGCCCAGGCACGCGAGATCATCGACCGCGAGGTGCGGCATCTCTCGCGCTTTGCCCATCATTTGCCGACCAGCCTGAAGTTGGGGGCGATGTTGGAAGTGCCGTCGCTCCTGTTCCAGCTCGATGAACTGATGAAGGCGGTCGATTTCGTTTCGGTCGGTTCGAACGACCTGTTCCAGTTCGTCATGGCCGTTGACCGCGGCAACACGCAACTGGCCAACCGCTTCGACACGCTGTCGGCGCCGTTCCTGCGGGTGCTCAAGCAGATCGCCGATGCCGGCGTCCGCAACAATACGCCGGTGACGCTGTGCGGCGAACTCGCAGGCAAGCCGATTTCGGCGATGGCGCTGATCGGACTCGGCTTCCGTTCGATCTCGATGTCGCCGGCATCGATCGGTCCGGTCAAGGCGATGCTGACGGAACTGCCGCTGGACGAGCTGAAGGCGTTTTTCGACGACAATCTGATGGCTCCGGCACAGGGCTTGCCGATGCGAGCGCTGCTGCAGGCCTTTGCCGACGACCGTTCGATCCCGTTATAGCAGCCTCATCATGGTCAATTTGCCCCGCGATCGTATGGATCAAGTCGTCAAGCGTTTCGAGATGCTCGAAGCGCAGATGTCAGCCGGCCCGGCGCCGGATGCCTATGTGCGCATGGCGTCCGAATATGCCGAAATCCAGGACATGGTTGCCAAGGTCAGGGCACTGCGCCTGGCCGAGCGTGAGCAGGCCGACCTCGAAGCCATGCTTGCAGACAAGGGCACCGATGCCGAGATGCGGGCGCTCGCCGAGGCCGAGCTGCCCGAGGTCGAGGACCGTATCGAGGCGTTGCAGAAGGACATCCAGATCCTGCTGTTGCCCAGGGATGCCGCCGACGACAAGAACGCCATTCTCGAAATCCGCGCCGGCACCGGCGGCGACGAGGCCGCGCTTTTCGCCGGCGACCTGTTTCGCATGTATGAGCGCTACGCCGCCGAACGCGGCTGGCGTTTCGAGACCGCCTCGGCCAGCGATGGCGATGCCGGCGGCTATAAGGAAATCATCGCCACCGTGTCCGGCAAGGGCGTCTTTGCGCATCTGAAGTTCGAATCCGGCGTGCACCGGGTGCAGCGCGTGCCGGCAACCGAGGCGAGCGGGCGCATCCACACTTCGGCGGCAACCGTCGCGGTGCTGCCCGAAGCCGAAGAGGTCGACATCGACATCAGGGCCGAAGACATCCGCATCGACACGATGCGCGCCTCGGGTTCGGGCGGCCAGCACGTCAACACCACCGATTCGGCCGTCCGCATCACCCATCTGCCGACCGGCATCATGGTCGTGCAGGCGGAGAAATCGCAGCATCAGAACCGCGCCAAGGCCATGCAGATCCTGCGGGCCCGGCTCTATGATCTGGAGCGCGGCAAGGCTGACGAGGAGCGTTCCGAATCGCGCAAGTCGCAGGTCGGTTCCGGTGACCGCTCGGAACGCATCCGCACATATAATTTCCCGCAAGGCCGCGTCACCGACCACCGCATCAATTTGACGCTCTATAAGCTCGACCGGGTAATGATGGGCGAACTCGACGAGATCATCAACGCGCTGATCGCCGATCACCAGTCGAAATTGCTCGCCGACATCGGCATCGATGACTGACCTGCCCGATGCACTCGGGCCGCTGCTGCGGGAAGCGCAGGCTCGGCTTGCCGCTGCCGCTATCGATGATCCGGCGCTCGATGCGAGGCTGATCGTCGAGCATTTTTCCGGCACCACGCGCACGCAAGCCATTGCGGACCCCGAACGCAAGCTCGGCGCCGGCGTTGTTGCCGAAATCGATGCCGCCTTGAGACGCCGCGCTGGCGGCGAACCGGTGCATCGCATCCTCGGCTATCGTGAATTCTACGGTTTGCGCCTGTCGCTGTCGCCGGAAACGCTGGAGCCGCGGCCGGATACCGAAACGCTGGTCGAGGCAATATTGCCCTTCGTCAAGGCAGTTGCGGCGCGGGAAGGCGAGTGCCGCATCCTCGATCTCGGCACCGGCACCGGCGCCATTGCGCTGGCGCTGCTCAGTGTCGTGCCGACGGCTAACGCCACGGGCGTCGATCTGTCCGCGGGTGCGCTGGCGACGGCGGCGCGCAATGCCGGGCAACTGGGTCTTGCAGGCCGGTTCACGACGCTGCAGTCGGACTGGTTCGAAAAAGTTTCTGGCCGGTACCATGTAATTGTCGCAAACCCTCCCTATATAACCACGGAAGACATTGGAAATCTGCAGGACGAAGTCCGCAATTTCGACCCGCGCCTGGCCTTGGATGGCGGCGCGGACGGTCTGAACCCCTACAGAACCATCGCTGCGGAAGCGGCAAGGTTTTTGGAAACTGAAGGCAAGATTGCGGTCGAGATCGGCCATACGCAACGCAACGAGGTCTGCGAGATATTCGCTGCAGCCGGCTATGTGCCGGGCGGTGCTTTTCGTGACCTCGGTGGAAACGACAGGGTTGTTGTCTTTGAAAGGATAAAGCCTTGACGCAGTGCAAAAAAGCGCTTGGCAATGCCGGGGAATGCGGCTAGGGTCGCCTTAACCGGATGAGACGAAGCAGGCAGTGCTCTTAGCGATTCGGTTTTCCTTGGAAATAGCTGCCTTCTTGCGCAAACGATGCCCAAGCTTCGTGCGGGAATCGTCCGGCAAGTGATGTAACCGGAACAGGATGGCACGTGGCGCCAACGCAATCGATGCGGGCGAACGCCGGTGAAGAGACGAAACGGCTGGCTGCATGAGCGCCTCCGTTCGTGAAGAGTTTTTCGAAAATTTCAAAATGAAGAGAGTTTGATGAGGCCACAACAGCAGAACAGGCGCATGCGCGGTCGCAACAATAGTGGCGGCGGCGGTGGTAACAATAACAACAACAATAACAACAACAACCGCAAGGGGCCTAATCCCCTGACGCGCAACTACGAGAGCAATGGCCCGGATGTGAAGATCCGCGGTTCGGCTCAGCAGATCGCCGAAAAATACGCCACCCTTGCCCGCGATTCTCACAGCTCCGGCGACCGGGTCATGGCGGAGAACTATCTCCAGCACGCCGAGCACTACAATCGCATCATCGCGGCCGCACAGGCGCAGATGCCGATCCAGAACGCGCAGCAGAATCGCGATGATTTCGACGATGACGGCGACGAGGATCGCGACGATTTCGACAATGGCGGCAACAACAACAGCAACACTGTTTCCGACGTCCAGATCCCGGTGATCAACCATGGCGCCGGCCCGCAGCCGGTCATCGAAGGGATGCCTGCCGAGGTTGCGCTCAACCGGGAAGGTGGCCGCGAGGCCCGCGATAACAATGGCGGGCGCAACAATGGTGGCCGCGACAACAATGGCGGGCGCCATCGCGATCGTCGCCCCAATGGCGGTTATGGCCAGAACGGCCAGCGCGACTTTGGTTCACCCGTGGAACAAGGTGGTCAGCCCCAGGGCAACGAGACCCCGGTTCAGGGCGAAGCCGTTTCGCCGACCGAATCTGTAGCGCCGGCCGAACCGGCTCCGTCGTTCGAGAATCTTTCCCCGGCAGGTCTTGCCGCCCAGGCCGAACTCAACGAGGCGGCCGCCGAAAGCGGGGCTGCCCGTCGTCCGCGTCGTCCGCGCCGCCCGCGCGTCAACGCCGATCAGGTTGATGGCGGTGGCGAAAGTGCCGAGGCGGCCCCGGTCGAAAGCGGCAATGCCCAGCCGGTCAATGTCGATATCGACAACTGATCGAACGGCACCTCAAGACATGGAACGGCGGGGAGAAATCTCCGCCGTTTTCGTTTGGGCGGCCGTGCAATATTATGAAGTTGCCGATATCGAGACGTCTTGAGGGTTCGGAGCTTGTGCACCATATCAGCCTCAACTGGACCCGGCTCGAATGGGCGGGTCCGTCACCGCAATCGGATCCGGTGCCGCAAAGCGGGCCGGTGATGGAAGGAGACAGATATGAACCTCGAGAAATACTCAGAGCGCGTGCGCGGCTTTATCCAGTCCGCGCAGACTATGGCGCTTTCCCGCAACCATCAGCAATTCACTCCTGAACATATCCTGAAAGTGCTCGTCGACGACGATGAGGGCCTGGCCGCGTCGCTGATCGAACGCGCCGGCGGCAACGTCCGCGACGTCAAGCTTGGCGTCGAGGCGGCGCTCGAAGCGATGCCCAAGGTCGAGGGCGGCAATGGCCAGCTCTATCTGGCGCAGCCGCTGGCAAAAGTGTTTTCGACCGCCGAGGAACTGGCCAAGAATGCCGGCGACAGCTTTGTCACGGTGGAGCGGCTCTTGCAGGCGCTCGCCATGGAGAAATCGGCCAAGACCGCCGACATACTGGCCAAGGCCGGCGTCACCGCGCAGGCGCTCAACCAGGTCATCAACGATGTCCGCAAGGGCCGCACCGCCGATTCGGCGAGTGCCGAACAGGGCTACGACGCGCTGAAGAAATACGCGCGCGACCTGACCGCGGATGCCCGTGCCGGCAAGCTGGACCCCGTGATCGGCCGTGACGACGAGATCCGCCGCACCATCCAGGTGCTGTCGCGCCGCACCAAGAACAATCCCGTGCTGATCGGCGAACCCGGCGTCGGCAAGACGGCGATCGCCGAGGGCCTGGCGCTGCGCATCGTCAATGGCGACGTACCGGAATCGCTGAAGGACAAGCAGCTGATGGCGCTCGACATGGGCGCGCTGATTGCCGGCGCCAAATATCGCGGCGAGTTCGAGGAGCGGCTGAAGGCCGTGCTCTCCGAAGTCACCTCGGCCAACGGCAACATCATCCTGTTCATCGACGAGATGCACACGCTGGTCGGCGCCGGCAAGGCAGATGGCGCCATGGATGCGTCGAACCTGTTGAAGCCGGCTTTGGCTCGGGGCGAGTTGCACTGCGTCGGCGCCACTACGCTCGATGAGTATCGCAAGCATGTCGAGAAGGATGCAGCGCTTGCCCGCCGCTTCCAGCCGGTGTTCGTCGACGAGCCGACGGTGGAAGACACCGTCTCGATCCTGCGCGGTCTGAAGGAGAAGTACGAGCAGCACCATAAGGTGCGCATTTCGGATTCGGCGCTGGTGGCGGCGGCGACGCTGTCCAACCGCTACATCGCCGATCGCTTCCTGCCGGACAAGGCGATCGACCTAGTCGACGAAGCCGCATCGCGGCTGCGCATGCAGGTCGATTCCAAGCCCGAGGCACTGGACGAGATCGATCGTCGCATCATGCAGCTCAAGATCGAACGCGAGGCGCTGAAGGTCGAGACGGACGACGCCTCGAAGGATCGGCTTGCCCGCCTGGAAAAGGAACTCGTCGGCCTTGAGGAAGAATCGACCGAGATCACCGCCAAATGGCAGGCCGAGAAGCAGAAGCTCGGGCTTGCCGCCGATCTGAAGAAGCAGCTCGACGAGGCGCGCAACGACCTTGCCATTGCCCAGCGCAAGGGTGAATTCCAGCGCGCCGGCGAGCTTGCCTATGGCAAGATCCCGGAGCTGGAAAAGAAGCTGAAGGAGGCCGAGGCCCAGGACGGCAAAGCCGGCATGGTCGAAGAGGTGGTCACCCCCGATCATGTCGCCCATATCGTCTCGCGCTGGACCGGCATTCCGGTCGACAAGATGCTGCAGGGCGAGCGCGACAAGCTGCTGCGCATGGAAGATGAGATCGGCAAGCGCGTCGTCGGCCAGGGCGAGGCGGTGCAAGCTGTCTCGAAAGCCGTGCGGCGTGCCCGCGCGGGCCTGCAGGATCCGAACCGGCCGATCGGCTCGTTCATGTTCCTCGGGCCGACGGGTGTCGGCAAGACCGAATTGACCAAAGCGCTGGCGAGCTTCCTGTTCGACGACGAGAGCGCGATGGTGCGCATCGACATGTCGGAGTTCATGGAAAAGCACTCGGTCGCCCGGCTGATCGGCGCACCTCCCGGCTATGTCGGCTATGAGGAAGGCGGCGCGCTGACCGAAGCGGTGCGGCGCCGGCCTTATCAGGTCGTGCTGTTCGACGAGATCGAGAAGGCGCATCCCGATGTGTTCAACGTGCTGTTGCAGGTGCTCGATGACGGCCGCCTGACCGACGGGCAGGGCCGCACGGTCGATTTCCGCAACACGCTGATCATCATGACGTCGAACCTGGGCGCCGAATATCTTGTCAATCTCACCGAGGATCAGGACGTCGATCTGGTTCGCGACGAGGTGATGGGTGTCGTCAGGGCGTCGTTCCGGCCGGAGTTCCTCAACCGCGTCGACGAGGTGATCCTGTTCCACCGGCTGCGCCGGCAGGATATGGGCCGCATCGTCGAGATCCAGCTCAAGCGGCTGGAGAGCCTGCTTGTCGATCGCAAGATCACACTTTCGCTGGACCAGGAGGCGGTCGATTGGCTGGCGGCCAAGGGCTACGACCCTGCCTATGGCGCGCGACCGCTGAAGCGAGTGATGCAGAAGGAATTGCAGGACCCGCTGGCGGAGAAGATCCTGCTCGGCGACATCCTCGACGGCTCGACCGTCAAGGTGACAGCCGGTTCCGACCGGCTGAACTTCCGCTCGAAGCCAACGATTGTGGCGGCGGAAGTGGCAGCCTGATCCAAAGCCGCGCGTCCATCCCGGACGCGCGGCTTTTTAGGTCTTTGTCATATGCATGTCGTTCTCCCAAAACCGGGGCCACTTTTGGGCGACATGCGCAAAAAAGCGGGCGCGGATGACACTGGACGATTACAACAGCTTCTGCGCCTCGCTGCCCGCGACGAGCCATGTCGTCCAGTGGGGCGGCGCCCATGTCTGGAAAGTCGGGGCCAAGGTCTTCGCGATCGGCGGCTGGGACCAGGGCCAGCAGCTCTTCGTCACCTTCAAATGCTCCGATATCGCCTATGACGTGCTCAAGGAGCAGCCGGGCCTGCGGCCCGCGCCCTATCTTGCCTCGCGCGGCATGACATGGATCCAGCGTCGGACAAGCCAGAGCATGGATGATGCCGCGCTGAAGGACTATTTGCGCGAGAGCCATCGCCTTGTAGCCCTGAAACTGACCAGGCAGGCGCGCAAGGAATTGGGACTTGCCGCAAGCTAGTCTATATTCCTCGAGGCGCCGGAAAACCGCCATCTTCATGCCCGGTTCATGTTGGAACCATATGGTGGGTAACTGGTTTGCTGGCGAGGGGCTTCGCCAGAGAACAATGCCGGGCGGCGGCAATTACGGACCGGAGAGTTTCGCCACTATGCTGCGTACGATCTTCACCCTTTCGGTACTTGCCGGCGGGCTTTTGTCTGCCAATGCAATCGCTGCCCCAACGCAGGACAGCGCACCACCGATTGTCCGTGCCGCCGATACCGGGGGCATCCTTATCGCCCAGGACGGCAATCTCGACATCTACTACGACGCTAGAGGCAACCGCGTCATCGTCGATGCCGATACCGGCAAGGTCATCGCCATCCAGCCGCCGCAGACCCGGCTCGACCGCCGTGCCCTGCGCCGGGAGACACGACTGCGCGAACTGGGCCGCGCCCCCGACGGCGACGACCGCTACTATCTCGACGATCCGGAAGACATGGCGCGGTTCCGCCGCCAGCAGTTGGAAGAGGAAGGCCGCGTTATCCCACCGCCGGCGGACGAGTACGATCCCTATGGGGACAATTCCGTCGAAGCCTATCCTCCCCCACCGCAGGACAATGGCAGCTACGACGACAATTATCCCGGCGCGCCGCAGCCGGCGAAGCCGGGCACCATCAAGCGCCAGCCGCTGAACGAGGCCTCGATAGACCCTGCCCAGCCGGCGATACCCGCCGATCAGGCGGCTCTGCCACCAAAGGCTGGCGACAAGACCACTGTTGCCCCGGCACTTTCGCTGGGAGCGCGCCAGGATGTCGCCGCCCTTCAGGTGCTGCTCGACCGGGGTGGCGCTTCGCCTGGCGTCATCGACGGGCGTTTCGGTTCGAATGTCGACAAGGCGCTCGCTGCCTACAACCAGATCACCGGCGCCAATCTGCGATCGACCGACGCGGTCGCCATCCAGGCGGCACTTGCGCAATCCGGCGGCGATGCCTTCGCCAACTACACGATCACAGCGGAGGATGCGGCCGGTCCCTATGTCGCGTCGATCCCGGAAGACTACAGCCAGAAGGCGCAACTCGACCGCATGGGTTACACGTCGGTGACCGAGGCGCTCGCGGAGCGCTTCCACATGGACGAGAATTATCTCAAAGCGCTCAACCCGGACGTCGATTTCAATCGCCCCGGCACGATCGTCAAGGTCGCCAATTTCGGAAAACTGGTTTCGACGCCGGTGGCCCGCATCGTCGCGGACAAGGACAAGAAAGAGGTTTTCGCCTATGATGCCGGCGGCAGACTGGTCGCGGCCTATCCCGCAACTATCGGCTCATCGGACACGCCGTCACCGTCCGGCATTCACACGGTGTCGCGCGTCGCGCTCGATCCGAACTACACCTACAATCCCAGCATCAATTTCAAGCAGGGCCAAAACGACAAGGTCCTGACCATTCCGCCTGGGCCGAACGGTCCCGTCGGCTCGGTCTGGATCGCCCTGGACAAGCCGACCTATGGCATCCACGGCACGCCGGATCCGTCGAAGATCGGCAAGACCGAAAGCCATGGCTGCGTACGCCTGACCAACTGGGATGCGCGGGAGTTGGCCAAGCTGGTTTCACCGGGTGTCACGGTGGAGTTTGTCGGCGGACCTTCAGCCGATAGCCTTGCGCAGCAGTGAACTGTGAAGTGCGGCGGCATAGACCAGCTGCATGATCAGGATGAAGCCGAGCTTTCAAGTGGTCGCCTCATCGAAATCCCCGCCGGCTGCACGTAACGGGGCTGGCATGACTGTGCCGTTTGCACCCTGACAGGGTGCAACCCTGGCCAAACGGCTGGTTTCAGCGACTGCAAGCCACTGGCTGGTTGTTGCCGGTGAGCCAGGGGTTTAAGCAAGATTTCATGCATTCACCGAGTAAAGCTGCCGCCGTCCCGCTGACCAGCCCGGTCAGGAATGGGACGTTCTGTCCGCAGTCGCAGCGGCGATTTGTGCTGATCGCGGCAATCCTGGCCTCGGCGCTTGGCTTCATAGACGGCTCGATCCTGGCCATCGCCACACCGGCGATCCGCGTCAACCTCGGCGCCAGCCTTGCCGAGGCGCAGTGGATTTCCAATGCCTATGCGTTGACGCTCTCGGCGCTGATCCTGGCCGGGGGTGCCGCCGGCGACCGATTCGGCCTACGCCGCGCCTTCGTGGCCGGCATTGCGCTGTTCATCGTCGCTTCGCTTGCCTGTGCGCTGGCGCCGAATGCCATTGTGCTGATCGCATTTCGTGCCGTCCAGGGCATTGGCGCAGCGATCATGGTGCCCGGCAGCCTCGCCATCATCGCCAAGGCCTACCCGAAGAAAGAACGCGGCCGCGCTATCGGCATCTGGGCGGCGGCTTCAGCGCTGACCACGGCACTTGGCCCGGTGTTCGGCGGTTTCGTGCTGTCGGCCTTCGGCGACGGCATCTGGCGGGCGATCTTCGCCATCAACCTGCCGCTCGGGCTTATTTCGATCTGGCTTCTGCTGGCCAAGGTTCCAGCCGATACGCCGACGGAGAAACGCAGCCTGGATCTCGGCGGTGCAGCGCTCGCGACATTGGCCTTCGGCGCGCTTGCCTATGGGCTGACCTCGATGAGCGCCAGCGGCGAGGGCCTCATGGCAGGGCCGAGCATTGCCGCAGGCGTCGTATTGCTGGCTGTCTTCATCTTCTTCGAGCTTCGGCAGCGTGAGCCGATGATCGACCTCAGCCTGTTTCGTGTCGCTGCTTTCGCCGGTGCCAATGTGGCGACGTTCTTCCTCTATTTCGCGCTTTCGGCCAACCTTTTCTATCTGCCGATGCTGCTGATCGCCGGCTGGGGACTGAGCACGGCCGAGGTCGGCTTCATCTTCCTGCCCTTGTCGGCAGCGATCGCGCTTTTGTCGGGACCTGTCGGCAAGCTGTCGGACCGGATCGGACCGCGTTTTCCGATCGCCTGCGGCAGCCTGGTCGTGGCTTTTGCGTTTGCCGGGCTGGCCTTGCTCACCTACGCCGGTATCCATAATTTCTGGACCGGAACATTCCCGCTGATGGGCCTGATGGGGCTCGGCATGGCTCTGGTCGTATCGCCTTTGTCGACCGCGATCATGACGGCGGTGGAAGACAAGGACACGGGGGCGGCCTCCGGCATCAACAATGCCGTCTCACGCATCGGCGGTTTGATCGCGGTGGCGGCGATGGGCTCGCTTGCCGCATGGGTTTACGCGAATGCGCTGGACGCGAGCGCAACGCTGGGCATCCCAGGATTTGGTGAACCGGCGCCAGCCGGGCTTGCGCCGGCCATCGATGCGGCGAGGCTCGCCGCCAGCGACGCCGCTTTTGCCGCGGTCTCTTCGGTGACCGCGCTGCTTTGCCTGCTTGCGGCTGTCATCGCCTGGACGACCATTCCCGGTGAGCGATTGCCATGGCCGCGACAGGCCGAAGATACGCCAGGCTGAAGCGGGTCAACCGTCGATCTTGGCGCTCGCAACCTTCAGCGAATCGCTGTCTTCCTGCTTCAGCAGTTCGTCGATGCGCTCGCGCTCGCGCTTGAAGGCAACGAGGTCATCGCCCTTCAGCACCTTGCCGACCGGCAGGCGGACACGCATCGGATCAACCTTGGTGCCGTTGACGATCAGCTCGTAGTGAAGATGCGGGCCGGTGGCGAGGCCGGTCTGGCCGAGAAAGCCGATGGTCTGGCCCTGGCGGACGTGCACGCCCGGTTCGATGCCTTTGGCAAAGGCGCTCTGGTGATTGTAGGACGTTTCGTAGCCATTGGCGTGGCGGATGATGATCTGCTTGCCGTAACCGCCCGCCCAGCCGACCTTCTCGACCGTGCCGTTGCCGGCGGCGATGATCGGCGTGCCGATGGGGGCTGCCCAGTCGACGCCGGTGTGCATGCGGACATAGCCGAGGATGGGATGCCTGCGGGCGCCGAAACCGGAGCGGAATTTCCCGGCGGGCAGGGGATTGCGCAACAGGAACTGCTCGGCGCTCGAACCGTCCTCATCGAAATAGTCGGTGCCGCCGTCCTGCATCTGGAACCGGTAGAAGTTGCGGGTCTGGCCGCCGAACGTCGCCGAGACGTAAAGAAGCTCGGAGTTGTCCGAGGTCTGGTCGTCGCCGTCGGGCTGCGAGAACAGGACTTCGATGCGGTCGGCGGGGCTGAGGCGGGACTGGAAGTCGACGTCGGACGCCAGCAGCTTGATCAACCGCTGCGTCATCGCCTTGGACATGCCGTAGGAATAGGCAGCGCGGTAGATGCCGTCATAGACGTTGGGCAGGTTGCCGCGCACCACGACCGGCGCCGACGAATCATCGAAGGCCGTCAGCAATTCGGGGTTCGGATCCGGTTCCTGCGCCGGCACATACTGGCCGCGATCGTTGAGCGCGATGGTGACGATGTGCTGGGTCCGGTCGTAGACGCTGGTGCGCACGACCTTGGCGGCATCGCCGTGAACCTCGAGGCCGACACGCAGTACGGTTCCAGCCTTGAGCGCCGTCGCATTGAGCAACTTGGCGATCGCTTCGGCCATTCCGGTGGCATCTTCACCTGTGTAGCCCGAATCGGCAAAAGCCTCGGTGACGTCGAGATCCTTGGTGAAGGGGATGATTTCCTCGGCAAAAGCAGGCGCCTGGTCGTCAACAGTGGCGCGGGGCGCCACCGAGACGTTTTCCGGCACGATCTTGACGTCGTAGGAGCCGGCCATGCTCTCGGCAAAAGCTTCGCCGAATCGCTGCGGGTCGACATAATGGAGCGAAGCGACCTGCACCGCGCCGTCGCTGAGGTCGGTGCCGGCTTCGCGCACCACCTTTTCCACCTCGTCGGCGGAGAGGTCGCTCTTTTCGTCGAAGGAAGCGGTGTCGATCGGAAAATCGACGGTCTTCAGGCTCATCTCGCTTTCGACCTTGGCGCCGTAGATCTGGCCGGAAGCGGCGGAGGCCGTCGCCGGCTGGGCATTGTCGTCGCTGTCGTCGCCGAACACCTGCATCGGGTCGAAGGGTGGGTAGGCGCGGCTGGTGGTGTGGCCGGCGGCAAGGGCCATCTTGATCTGCACGAAAGGCATGGTGTGGATGACATCGCGGTCGCCGACCTTGGTGACCATCGACACTTCCATGCGGCGGCGGTCCTTGGCCTTTGCGATCTGACGCGGCGCCACCAGCCTGGTGGTCTTGGCGACTTCGCCGGAATCCCCGTTGCCGGCAAGGCTGATCAACTCGGCGATCTCGGGTGGGGTGGCCAGCTGCTGACGGCCGTCAAGGGCGGCGAACAGCGCCACGCCCATCAGCACGCTCGAGGTCACGCCAGTGAGAAATGTTCCCGACAGCCAGCGTGCAGAAACCTCGCGCCGGTCGGGCGGGCCGCTGCGGCCATCCGCGATAAGCGGCGGCTCGTTGCCGAGTTCGGCTATGACATCTTCCGTGTCTGGCATCCAGAAAGGCTGCTTCTTCCCCGGGCGGAACGGCTTGTCGCTTTTGTTGTGGCCGTGACATTTGCCTGTCATGGCAGGTGAAGTCAACGAAGCGCCAGGCTCCGAACGAATTGCCCCCAAGCACTTCTCTTATAGAGCGCTCTACCAGGCGGGGCGGTGTTCCTTCTCTGCAAGGCCCATCGCACACTCCTATATAGGAGGGCTCATAAGAGAGGCGCTGCTCCGTCGGCGGCGCCCACTTTCGTTGGCTTTGGTGTCGAACGGCAATGCGGCGGCAATAGGGCTCCTTCCT
>NZ_JAMYMR010000002.1:297500-302500 GCF_040318635.1 Mesorhizobium sp. M1066 | reverse complement strand
CGCGCAATCCCGAAGGGATTGTCGCGGTTCGCGACGATCCTGCGGATCGCGCGGAGGTGTCGAGTAGAGATGAAGGGAAAAAGTCATTCGTAAAAAGGTTTTGTGGTGAGCATCTAGCTTGCCGCTTGTTCTGTTTGACATTGTAAAGAGAAGATTTGTTCGAACTTCATGAGCTTGAAAAGGTTTGTGATTTGTCGCGGGAGACGCTCAATCTCCCGCATATGATGGGCTTGCCTAACCGCGCCCTCGAACCGATCTCGAGAAGCTGGTCTTTTTGTGCCAATGACATCGAAGTTAGATCCCGCACAGGATCTGCTTCAGGCGACAATTCCTTTGGAATTGCGCGGATGCTGATCCCGTAAGGGAGAGGCTGAAGCGACAATCCTTCGGATTGCGCAGGTGGGCATTGGCAATGAGAACGATCAAGTGTCTTAAGGGCAATTGGTGGATGCCTTGGCATGCACAGGCGATGAAGGACGTGATACGCTGCGATAAGCTACGGGGAGGTGCGAATACCCTTTGATCCGTAGATTTCCGAATGGGGAAACCCACCTAAGGTACTTGGAAAATCAGAGCAGCCAGAAGGTCGCAAGGCTGACTTGCTGCTGTGGTTTCCAAGTATCGATAATAGGTAACTTACCCTGAATACATAGGGGTAAAGTGGCGAACGCGGGGAACTGAAACATCTAAGTACCCGTAGGAAAGGACATCAACCGAGACTCCGGAAGTAGTGGCGAGCGAACCCGGACCAGGCCAGTGGCGATTGAGAGACAAGCGGAACCTTCTGGAAAGTAGGGCCATAGTGGGTGACAGCCCCGTACGCGTAATGCAATCAATCGTCCTCGAGTAAGGCGGGACACGTGAAATCCTGTCTGAAATTGGGGGGACCACCCTCCAAGCCTAAGTACTCGTGCATGACCGATAGCGAACTAGTACCGTGAGGGAAAGGTGAAAAGCACCCCGACAAGGGGAGTGAAAGAGTACCTGAAACCGATTGCCTACAAACAGTGGAAGCCCAAGGTTCGTCCTGGGTGACCACGTACCTTTTGTATAATGGGTCAGCGACTTAGTGTGACGAGCAAGCTTAAACCGCTAGGTGTAGGCGCAGCGAAAGCGAGTCTGAACAGGGCGTTCAGTTCGTCGCATTAGACCCGAAACCGAGTGATCTAGCCATGAGCAGGTTGAAGGTAAGGTAACACTTACTGGAGGACCGAACCCATAACTGTTGCAATAGTTCGGGATGACTTGTGGCTAGGGGTGAAAGGCCAATCAAACTCGGAAATAGCTGGTTCTCCGCGAAATCTATTTAGGTAGAGCGTCGACCGAATACCCCAGGGGGTAGAGCACTGGATGGGCTAGGGGTCCTCACCGGATTACCAAACCTAACCAAACTCCGAATACCTGGGAGTACTAGTCGGCAGACACACGGCGGGTGCTAACGTCCGTCGTGAAAAGGGAAACAACCCTGACCTACAGCTAAGGTCCCCAAGTTATGGCTAAGTGGGAAAGGATGTGAGGATCCCAAAACAACCAGGATGTTGGCTTAGAAGCAGCCATCATTTAAAGAAAGCGTAACAGCTCACTGGTCTAAATAAGGGTCTTTGCGCCGAAAATGTAACGGGGCTAAAGCCATACACCGAAGCTTAGGGTTTGGTCCGCAAGGGCCAAGCGGTAGCGGAGCGTTCTGTAAGCTGATGAAGCCATACCCGTGAGGGGTGGTGGAGGTATCAGAAGTGCGAATGCTGACATGAGTAACGTAAGGGGAGTGAGAGACTCCCCCGCCGAAAGACCAAGGGTTCCTGCTTAAAGCTAATCTGAGCAGGGTTAGCCGGCCCCTAAGACGAGGCGGAAACGCGTAGTCGATGGGAACCACGTTAATATTCGTGGGCTTGGAGGTAGTGACGGATCATTGAGGTAGTCCAATCTTATCGGATTGAACGGGCTGCTGCGTGGTTCCAGGAAATAGCTCTTCCTTATAAACCGTACCCGAAACCGACACTGGTGGTCTGGTAGAGTATACCAAGGCGCTTGAGAGAACTATGCTGAAGGAACTCGGCAAATTGCACGCGTAACTTCGGAAGAAGCGTGACCCTTTTCTACGCAAGTAGAGGAGGGTGGCACAGACCAGGGGGTAGCGACTGTTTATCAAAAACACAGGGCTCTGCGAAGTCGCAAGACGACGTATAGGGTCTGACGCCTGCCCGGTGCTGGAAGGTTAAGAGGAGGGGTGCAAGCTCTGAATCGAAGCCCCAGTAAACGGCGGCCGTAACTATAACGGTCCTAAGGTAGCGAAATTCCTTGTCGGGTAAGTTCCGACCTGCACGAATGGCGTAACGACTTCCCCGCTGTCTCCAGCATAGACTCAGTGAAATTGAATTCCCCGTGAAGATGCGGGGTTCCTGCGGTTAGACGGAAAGACCCCGTGCACCTTTACTATAGCTTTACATTGGCATTCGTAGTGGCATGTGTAGGATAGGTGGTAGGCTTTGAAACCTGGGCGCCAGCTCAGGTGGAGCCACCCTTGAAATACCACCCTTATTACTATGGATGTCTAACCGCGGCCCGTTATCCGGGTCCGGGACAATGTATGGTGGGTAGTTTGACTGGGGCGGTCGCCTCCTAAAGAGTAACGGAGGCGCGCGATGGTGGGCTCAGAACGGTCGGAAATCGTTCGCTGAGTGCAATGGCATAAGCCTGCCTGACTGCGAGACTGACAAGTCGAGCAGAGACGAAAGTCGGTCATAGTGATCCGGTGGTCCCGCGTGGAAGGGCCATCGCTCAACGGATAAAAGGTACGCCGGGGATAACAGGCTGATGACCCCCAAGAGTCCATATCGACGGGGTTGTTTGGCACCTCGATGTCGACTCATCGCATCCTGGGGCTGGAGCAGGTCCCAAGGGTATGGCTGTTCGCCATTTAAAGCGGTACGTGAGTTGGGTTCAGAACGTCGTGAGACAGTTCGGTCCCTATCTGCCGTGGGTGTAGGAATATTGAAAGGATCTGTCCCTAGTACGAGAGGACCGGGATGGACGGATCTCTGGTGGACCTGTTGTGGCGCCAGCCGCATAGCAGGGTAGCTATATCCGGACGGGATAACCGCTGAAGGCATCTAAGCGGGAAACCCACCTTAAAACGAGTATTCCCTGAGAACCGTGGAAGACGACCACGTTGATAGGCCGGGTGTGGAAGAGCGGCAACGCTTGAAGCTTACCGGTACTAATAGTTCGATCGGCTTGATCGTTCTCATTCCTTATGCTCATCTGACAAAGTCAGATGGTCTGTTCTCACTCACGCTTGTTCCGCCCTGCGGGCGGCGCTACGTGGGTGCGGCGCATCAGCGCCGACGGTCGGTCGACCTTGCGAAGCTTCGCTTCGAAAGGCGTCAGGATCCAAAGAACTGTAAAGGCACAAAAAAGACCAGCGAACAGCTCAGAGAAAGCAGCAAATAGGGTCCCTATTCGCTACTCACTATTGGCTATTCGCTCAAAAAAGCTTCTCGAACAACGTGCGTTTTGCCGACCTGGTGGTTATGGCGGAGCGGCTGCACCCGATCCCATTCCGAACTCGGCCGTGAAACGCTCCAGCGCTGATGGTACTTCGTCTCAAGACGCGGGAGAGTAGGTCGCTGCCAGGTCTGCTAAACGCACGTTGAACTCACATCCAATCGGATGTGAGAGAAATCTTCTCTTTATGAAATGGCCCGCCAAGGGATCACGGGCCGCGTAAGCGGCCCTTTCATTTGGTCAGCCATATACCTATCTGTAGGCCTCGGCTTACACAAAAGGTGACGCGGGGTGGAGCAGCCCGGTAGCTCGTCAGGCTCATAACCTGAAGGTCACAGGTTCAAATCCTGTCCCCGCAACCAAATACAAAAGAGCCCGCCCTCGTGCGGGCTCTTTTGTATTGGGCTGTGGTGCCGGCGATTTAACCTGTCATCAGCCGCCCGCAAGCGGAGCCGACGCCGCCGGACAAAAAACTCAATCCTGTCCCCGCAACCAATCTGCGGTAATCAAACGGCCCGCCTGGCACAAAGCCCGCGGGCCGTTTTGATGTTCGGCTGGGCTGGCCATCGATTGCGCCGGATCAGGCGTCCGCAACAAGGCGAAGGCCCAAGCTGCGGGACAAAAAAACCCAATCCCGGTCCCCGCAAACCAAACTGCACCAAGCAAACAGTCCGCCAGGCACCAGCCAGCGGGCCGTTCGCATTCGGGGGACATGGTGCCTGCAAGCGGCACTCCTCGGCGCACAAAGAGGCTCAGCCGACAAGCTACGACAACAAAACAAGCCTCTCAACAAAACCTAATTCAAAACAGCCCGCAGCCGCGGGCCGTTTGCGTTTAGGGGACTGGCGGTGAAGTGCCCAGCCGCCGCCATGACCGGATCAACCGAATCAGAGGCAAAAAAGACGAAGCATCCGATCCTCTTGTCAGGCATCGGTCAGTGATGCTGGTGATGACTTGCAATCAAATACGAAATGAATTGGGTCGGGGTGGTGTTCTATTCAGCCGGCTTTTGTGGCCACCCTCGGCCATGACAATGACTGAGGACCGCGAATCGACCTGCATGTGGATTATCGATCGCGCCGGCCGTTGGGTGTGTCACGCCGCAATAGCCGCAAGTGCCGTTGGTCGAGCGGCCCGGGGCGTTGAAGCGACGCCTCGATCAAGTCGAATCAAAGTGAAGGGTGATTCTCTGGGGATGAGTGGCGCAAGGTGTAGCATGGTCATCGGCCAATTTTGCTAATAGCTGACATCTATCGCCAGGTTTGGGATCACTCCCATGTTCCCGTAGGGGGGCAATGCCAAATTACGCTGTGAATGACCATTACGAGAGCTCCATCAGGAAGCAGCTCGAATCAGGCCGCTACAGTAATGCCAGCGAGGTTGTCCGCGCGGGCCTGCGCACGCTTGAGGATTTCGAGGCGGTGCGGGTGAAATGGCTGCGCGAGGAGATACCGGGGCGCCTAACTGAACTCCGGCAGGATTCATCGAAGGGAATC